>CAXBHA010000299.1:0-4299 GCA_963974955.1 uncultured Yeosuana sp.
CGCCATGTAGCCCAATAATTAACCCAAGTTTCTTCGGTAGTATCTACAACCATTTCCATCCAGGAATTTTTTTCAACGAAACCATAAGACGAGAAATTGGATAATAAATCGAGTTGGCCTTTTTTAAATTCATCTATGTTTAATCCCTTATTTGAATTAACATAAAATTTTGCTGTATCTGCGAAATGCGTACTCCAAGCATCCCAGTCGCCATTGGCATATTCAGTAATACTTGCTTTCATAGAGTTCATCTCTGGAGAATGTGCAAAATAACGTTGTTTTTCTTTATTACAAGACAATAGAAATAATAAGGCAAGCCCCAAAAGTGGTAGTTTTTTCATGTTTATGGTATTTATAGTTAATTTTAAAAACAAAAAATGCCATAACCATTCTCAAGACACAAAAACAGCTTTCTAAAAAAGATAATGTTAGAGTCGGGACTCTTAAGGAGAATACTAAAGTACTAAAAAAAAAGGATATTAACGAAGTTTTTCACAAAGAACTAAAAATTAGACTTATTCAAAAAAGCTAAACATATTGCCGCCATAACTTTTAGAGTAACTAAAATGATCAAGTTTGGAAAGGTCGGTGTGCTTAGAGTGTTCAACAATAAGCAGCCCATTTTTTAACAGTAAATTATTTTTGAAAATCAATTCTGGGATTTTATAAAATTGGTCATCACTAAAATCATATGGCGGGTCTGCAAAAATAATATTGGCTTGTAAAGTCGATTTTTCTAAAAACTTAAAGACATCGCTTTTAATTGTTTGAATGGACATATTAAATGCTTCGGCTGTTTGATTTATAAATTTTATACATCCAAGGTCTTGGTCGACACAAGTGATATTTCTAGTTCCTCGTGATGAAAATTCATAACTGATATTTCCAGTACCAGCAAAAAGATCTAGTACCGAAACAGCATCGAAATAATACAGATTGTTTAATATGTTGAATAGCGATTCCTTCGCCATATCTGTTGTAGGGCGTACCGGAAGATTTTTGGGTGCTGTAATTCTTCTACTTTTATAAAGCCCTGAAATGATGCGCATTAAAAGCTTTTTATTAAAGTGAAATCTGAATAATTGTTTTTTGGTTTATGGCTATAGTTGAAATTGTCAAAACGATTTCCAAAACTTACATGCCGCACGTATTTGTAGGCTATTTTATACAATTCATCCTCTTTGCTAATAGCACCAATAAAAACCAAATTAAAGGTTTCTGGATTTAATTGCAGTTGTTCTGCCGTAAACAGCAAATAATATATAAAATCTTCTTTTGTGGTATATTCAAATGTATTATAGATTAAAAGGTCGCCTAGTTTAGTTATAATTATTTCAAAATGATCTTCACTTATATACACATAGACCTTAGCTTCTTCTGAATGCTTTTCAATTGATAATATATTTTCTATTAAAATGGTTGAAAAATGTTTGAAGGTAAAACTGCCAAACAAGTCGTAAATATAATTGTTAATGTTAACATAGGGGACATACACATTAACGCTTTCATTAATAGAAATAGAATCGTAGGTAATAAAATCTGATTTTAAAATTTTTGAATTGAACTTTAAATAATCAGCTAAATGATCTTCATTAAACAAGGGCAATGGAACCAAGGTTGACAATTCATTTACATGGATGACTTGAACACTATTAAATAAATGTTGAAACACGCTTTTGGTATTAAAGATATGTTTTACTTGATCTAAAGCGTCAAAAGGATTTAGCTTTTTGCCAAAGGGGATGTGTTCTAAGTGGGATATTGTATTGGAATCTCGCTGTAGAATACAAAAAGAAAGTCCACTCAAACTTACTTGAATGGACAATTCTTGATTGGATGTTATGTTTGTAGTATTATTCGTTATCGCCATATGTTTTTGGCCAGTTTCCACTTGTTTTAACTTCAATCATGGAGCCTACTTTTAAAGCATCTCCATTAACGCCATCAACCGAAACCACCTGATTTTCTTGAATCACTAAATCTCTTTCTTGGTCAAACAATAAAATGTCTTTTTTTACCGATGCCTCAAACACAGGTATTTTTACGCCATTCTGTTCCAATACCCCCGCTTTAAGTTGAAATTTAGCACCTTCTTTACCAACGGGAACATTCATCATGGTTTTATAACGAGTAGAGGCTTTAAATAAGGAATCCTTTACAGGAACAAAGCCTAGTGTATCAACAATAACTATACTTTTGTAAGTTGTAACGCCACCATATCTTTTGGTTAACTCCACGTCAACAATACTGGAATCCCGTCTTTGGGTAATTGTAAAATGAGCTGTATCAATAAAGGTAACTAAAGCGTCAAAGTTATCAGTGAATTTCCCATTTACTTGTTTGTAAGCAAGCTCAGAATCCCTAATGTCCTTTAAATTTTCAATAACTATAGTATAACGCTCTGTTTTTATTTTATTAAACTTAACGGGCCCATAAATCGATTGATATGTTTGATACCCTAAGAAAGCAATAAGCACCCAAAGCAGTATCATTAAAAAAGGTTTAAACTTTGAAGGGATAAATTTGTCAACCAATTTGACCAAGCCAATTGTTATTAGTACTACAACAACTGCAATGAGAATTATTTTAAACATAGTAAGTTATTTATTAATATATTAATTAATGGTGTAACGCAAATCTACAATTTTTTTTTAATCGTAAAAACCAATGTTAGTAAAAATCATTTCTATCTTTGGATAATTTATAATATTTAATAATTTAAATGACGTCATCCGAATTCTATTTGCTTTTAAAACAGCACTTTCCATTTGAACCTACGCAAAAACAAAATATTGTATTAAATCAAATATCCGAATTTATTTTTAAAAATAATGCGAACGGACTTTATTTACTTAAAGGGTATGCTGGAACAGGTAAAACAACCATTGTTAGTACCATTGTGTCTAATTTATGGAAAGCTAAAAAGAGCGCTGTTTTAATGGCTCCAACAGGTAGAGCAGCCAAAGTGATTTCAAATTATTCGGGAAAAGAGGCATTCACAATTCATAAAAAAATATATTTCCCAAAAAAAGAGAAAAATGGGGGCGTCAAATTTGTTTTACAACCAAATAAACATAAAAACACGCTATTTATTGTTGATGAAGCATCCATGATCCCTGATGCACCAGGAGAATCAAAACTTTTCGAAAACGGATCTCTTTTGGATGATTTAATGCAATATGTGTATTCTGGGCATCAATGTAAATTGCTTTTAATTGGTGATACGGCGCAATTACCACCTGTAAAGTTAGATTTGAGTCCTGCGTTAAATGAGAACACACTTAGTCTAAATTACAATAAGGACGTTACTAAAATGGAATTAGATGAAGTGGTTAGACAAGAATTCGATTCCGGTATTCTTGCCAATGCAACCGTGTTGCGCGAAGCCTTGTCAAATACTATTTGTGACGCATTTAAATTTGATTTAAGCGATTTTAAAGACATAGTGAGGTTAGTGGACGGTCAAGAAGTAATGGATGCGATAAATGACGCCTATGGTAATTTAGGGAATGAGGAGACCGCTATCATCGTAAGGAGCAATAAGCGGGCCAATTTGTACAATAAAAATATTCGTGAGAGGATTTTATTTAACGAGAATGAACTAACGCCGGGTGATTACATAATGGTGGTTAAAAACAATTATTTTTGGATTAAGCCAACTTCAGAAGCCGGTTTTATTGCCAATGGTGATATTATTGAGGTTCTGGAGATTTTTAACATTTTAGACCTTTATGGATTTCGCTTTGCCGAAGTAAAAGTGCGCATGGTTGATTATCCTAAAATGCAGCCTTTTGAAACCGTGTTGTTATTGAACACTATTGAGTCTGAAACGCCTTCTTTAACGTACGAAGACTCTAATAGATTGTATCAAGAAGTTATGAAGGACTATGAAGCTGAATCCAGTAAATATCGAAAATTTTTAAAAGTGAAGACCAACAAATATTTTAATGCTTTGCAGGTTAAATTTTCGTATGCCATTACCTGCCATAAATCTCAAGGAGGTCAATGGAATACGGTTTTTGTAGAACAACCTTATTTACCAAATGGAATTGATAAAGAGTATTTACGATGGCTTTATACAGCCATTACAAGGGCTAAGGAAAAACTGTATTTAATTGGGTTTAAAGATGATTTTTTTGAACATTAGGAAATGATTGTTTTTAAATAATATGGCAACAGGAATAGCTAACGTTCTGTCGATAGTCCAATTTTCAGCAATGATTTTTATAGTACTTATTATTAATAATTTTTTGAATGTCCATATTCATTCATAATACCATTTTTGTCATTCAGAATGGA
>CAXBHA010000300.1:0-4298 GCA_963974955.1 uncultured Yeosuana sp.
TTCACTCCATTCTGAATGACAAAATTGGTATTATGAATGAATACGGACATTCAATAAAAAGTTTACTGTTATATTATTTAGTATGTCCAATAAAATATAGGCGTTCACTGACCCTAAATGCCGTGTTCTAGGGCAATTTTTAATATTTATATAAGGGACAATAGAGAGTCAACAAGGTGTTTATAAGGTTCAATGCTGTCGTTTTTAAAAACAACCGAAGTGTTGTTGGCCACAACAGGAATGTTTTTGCCTTTTAAAAGGCTTAATAATTTTTAGTTTAATTGACTCCAACAATAATGCTTTCCTTTTCTTTTTCGGAAGGCTTTTCTTTTTTGTTTGGGTTTTGGCAGCCAAGTGCTATTAAAAACAGACATACTGTTGAAATCAGTAAAATACGTGAAGTTCTCTTTTGTATCAGTTTTTTTGGTTCTATGGCACTCAATTGAAGGATTTTTTAACTGATAAGTTTTCTTTTTGCAATGTGTCGCAATTTATAAAAGGTTTACACCTGCCGAGATGTACTCTTTTAGTCTTGGATCTTTGGGGTCCAGGTCGGTAACCACAGTGTCAATGTCTTTTGTATTGCAAACATCATAGCTGTGCTTAAGGTTGAGTTTGTTTGAAGTTGCCAAATAAACAATATGCTCAGAGGCATTTATCATGGCCTTTTTTATTAGCGACACTTCATAGCCCTCGTCTGTAACTCCCAGCTCAGCACTAAGGCCGCTTACCCCCATAAAACAAATATTGGCACGTATGTTAGATAAATATTGGACGACATCAATGCCGGTTGTTACCATAGAGCTTCTATGAATCTTGCCCCCAATGAAGATAGTCTCAATCAAAGGGTGTTCTGTTAGTTGCATGGCAATGGGTAGGCTGTAAGTATATACAGTAGCCTTTAAATCTTTCGGGAGCAATTTGGCGAGCATTAAGTTAGTGGTCCCGCCACTGATAATTATGGCTATACCGTCTTGGATAAGCGAAATGGCTTTTTGCGCAATACGTATTTTGTTTTCTCTATTATAGATAACATCCTCGTTGTAATGGTAGAGTTTTTGAATGGTTGATATGGCACCTCCATGAACCTTGGTGAGAAGCCCCTTGTCGTTCAGTTCTTTAATATCCCTTCTTATAGTGTCTTCAGAAACGTTAAGTTTTTGTGACAAGAAACTGGAACTGACCTTTCTGTTTATACTTACTTCATCTATGACTTTTTGTTGTCGCGCTTTTTTTTTCATACAATGGATTTTTTCAAAAATAAGCTTTTCTTTATCTAAAACACAAATATTTTTTAAATATAAGCAAATAAATGCATGCTTTTTTACAAAAACATGCATTTATTTAAAATAATGCGCATTTAATCGAAAATTTATCTATATTTGATAGATACTATTCTTAATAACTTCTAAATAAAAATATTTTGTGAGAACTTCAAAAAGGCTGATTTCTTTGGATGTTTTAAGGGGAATGACAATTTCATTTATGATATTGGTTAATACCCCCGGCAGTTGGGCTTATGTTTATTCACCCCTAAGACATGCAGAATGGAATGGTTGTACACCAACAGATTTGGTGTTTCCTTTTTTTCTGTTTATTGTTGGCGTATCGGCATGGTTTTCTTTTAAAAAGTATGACACCAAACTATCTAAAATAACACTACTAAAAATATTTAAAAGAACTGCGCTTATATTTCTTTTAGGGGTTGCATTGAATTTATTTCCGTTTTTTGATTTTAGTAAAGTACGTGTAATGGGGGTTTTACAACGAATAGCTTTAGCTTATGGCATAGGGTCCGTGCTTTGCTTGAGTTTTAAAAGAGATAAATTATTAATCGTTTTAGCAGTAATTTTATTAGGGTATTGGGCATTGTTATATTTTGGAGCAGAATTAGATCCATATTCATTAAAAGAAAATATAGTCAGGGAGTTCGATTTGCTTTTATTTGGAGAGAAACATATTTACAAAGGGTTTGGAATTCCTTTTGACCCAGAGGGGGTATTGTCAACCATACCTACCGTTGGAACTGTAATAATAGGTTATTTGGTTGGTCAAACAATTAGTCAAGAAACATTAATTTTGTTAAAAATAAAAAAGTTATTGATCCAAGGAGCCCTGCTAGTTATTTTAGGAGCAGTTTGGGGATTGGCATTTCCTATTAACAAGGCATTGTGGACAAGTTCTTATGTGCTTTATACGGCCGGTTTAGGGATGCTATTTTTGGCTTGTTTGATTTTTGTTATTGATTGTAAAGGATATAATAATTGGACTAAACCTTTTATCCATTTTGGAACCAATCCATTATTTATTTTTGTTTTCTCTGGCATATATGCAAAAACAATCAGTCACTTAATTAAAATACCTGCCCAAGAAGGCAGTGATGAAATAGCCGCCTACAAATACCTTTTTGATGATGTGTTTTCTCCTATTGCCGGAAACATGAACGGTTCTTTGTTATTTGCATTAAGTCATATTATTGTGTTTTGGTTTATATGTTTTTTACTTTATAAAAACAGGATATTCATAAAAATATAGAATTTTTCGCATAAAACACGAATTAAATGATTAAAACGTGCATTTTTTTGCATAAAGAATGCACGTTTTAATTTATTTTTTTTATTTTTAGCTAAAATAACTTAAACTCTATTCTCATGAAAGAAACTAACAAAACTCTCTCTTATTTTAAGAGAATTAAGATTATGAGCAGCTTTATGTTGCTTATCATGTTTGGCTTTACTTCTCAAGGTCAAACAACTTATACATTACTTGGTAATGTAACGGATAATCTAGGTGATCCTGCCATGGGTGTGACGGTTCAAATCAAGAACACAAACCTTGGGACAATTACAGACCTTGATGGGCATTATGAATTAAAGGCAAATTTGGAATTGGGTAATTACACGCTTGTTTTTAGATCCCTCGGATTAACAACTCAAGAAGTTAAAATCAGTTTGGGTACTCAAACTGAAGTAGTAAATGATGTTGCTATGACTGCGGATATCCTTGGGTTGGATCAAGTGGTTATAACTGGTGTTGGCGCTTTAACAGCTAAAAAACAATTAGGTAATACTATTTCTAGTATTAAAGGTCAGGAAATTGCTGAATCTGGATCCGTGGATATTACAGGGGCTCTCTCTGGGAAATTGGCGGGGATTCAAGTCACTCAAAATTCAGGTGACCCAGCTGCTGGTATCAGTGTTCGGTTAAGAAGCGCAAGTACGGTTAATGGAAACTCAGATCCATTGTATATTATTGATGGTGTAATTGTTAATAATAATTCTACCGATGTTTTAGGTACAACTAGTGTAGTTCAAAACAGGTTGTCCGATATTAGTCCACAGGATATAGATAGAATTGAAGTAATAAAAGGTGCTGCTGCTGCTGCAATATATGGATCTAGAGCAAGTAATGGTGTAGTACAGATTTTTACAAAAAAAGGACAATCTGGAAAACCGGTAATTACTGTTTCCAGTAGTGTGAATTTTAATTCTTTAAGAAAGAAACGTGATTTTAACCAAGAGCCTTTTGATTGGGTCTCAAGTGATATTACGGTTCTTGATAAAGTACCTGCAACAAGATATGACTATCAGGATATGGTGTTTGAAAATTCTGCCGGGACTGATAACTATGTTTCTATATCAGGAGGAAAGGATGATACAAATTATTTTGCTTCGTTTTCTTATTTAAAGAATGATGGAATTTTAAAAAGTACCAATTATGAAAGACAAGGGGGAAGAATTAGGGTTAATCAAGTAATCAACGATTGGGCATCAGCTTCTTTTGGAACATACTTTTCAACAAGCAAAAGCAAAGATCAGCCCAATGGTGGTTATGTTGCTGGAATATTGCCAACTATATTGTTTGCAAATAATACAATAGATCCAAGACCAGATGCGGATGGCAATTACCCAACTTTGACTTTTTATCCTAATATTCTGGAATACATTGACACCTTTGATTTTAATCAACAGAATAATAGAACCATTAGTGATTTGCAGATTGACTTAAAGCCGCTAGATGGTCTTAAAATAAATTATATTCTTGGTTATGATAATTCAGAATCTATAGGAAATTCATATGTGCCTATAGGAACTACTACGATTACTTTGGGTAGTGCAAGCACCTCTACTATAAGTACAAAACAGTTTAATAGCGATTTGAATGCCTCGTTTGATAAGGATATTAGTGATGCTTTAAAATCTACAACAACAGCAGGATTTTCTTGGCAATCAGATGAAACATTATTACGTTCAATTTCAGGAACAGGATTGGCATTGGGTGTTAAAACGACGGACGGC
>CAXBHA010000301.1:0-4292 GCA_963974955.1 uncultured Yeosuana sp.
CATCTAAATTTGAATTATTTGGACTAGTGTACATTGAGGCATTGTCTCAAGGAAAACCTGTACTATATTCTAAAGGCGAAGGAATAGACGGTTTTTTAACGAATTATAGGGCAGGAAAAGCGGTAGATCCAGATAATGCCGATGCTATTGCAAACGGTATTAAGGAAATCGTTAAAAATTATAAAGATTATACTGATTTTGATGAAATTGTGTTGCCATTTAATTGGGATACCATTGCATCGGTTTACAGAAAATTATACATAAAAAAATGAATAAAATTGAAAAGATGGTGTACGATGTGGTTAAGAAAAACCAACACCTAAAGGCTGCTATTAGAAATACATACCAAAAAGTTTTTGACCTACTTCCAGACAAAAAAAATTATTCCAAAAACCCGATTGTAGCCAAAGAAGGATATTTTTTTGGATTTCATGACATTAGCCCTTTTTCACACGACGATTCTAAACTTCTGGGCAATCAACTCACCATTCCGTTCCGCATGAATACAGCGGAGGATGTATTGAACGTAGGTTATTTTGAACATGTTGATGGGCAATTAGGGGACTATATCCAAGTAGGACATACTTATGCCTGGAACTATCATAAAGGATGTAGGTTACAATGGGTTGGTAAGGATAAATTGATTTATAATGCCGTGTTGGAAGAAAATAAATTGGGTGCTAAAGTTTATAATATTGAAACAAAGCAGGAAACGGATATTCCCTTTCCCATTGATCACATATCCCATGATGGTGCGTATGCATCTACCTTTAATTATGGTAGGTTGGAACGCTACATGCCAGGATACGGTTATGCCGGTATTACGCAAGTTGACCACTACAACACGGAGAAAATGCCTGAGCGCACAGGTCTTTTTATTGGAAATCTAGAAACCGGACAAAAGGAAATGTTGATAAGTCTAATGGAACTTACCAAAGAGGGTTTTGAGGAGTGTTTCCATTATGTGACCCATTCTTTGTTTTCTTCAGATGATCGCTATATTTCTTTTCTACATCGTTGGGTAGACGAGTTCGATACGTTTAACAGACATTCGAGACTTGTAAGCTATGATAGGCAGGAAAAAAAATGTTATGTAGCCCCTACCAATGATATGGTGTCACATTATGTTTGGAATGATCAAAATCAAATTGTTGCGTTCTGTCGTATTGGTGATACAGATTGTCATGTGCTATTCAAAGAACCAACCCTTCAAGACTATGAGATTATAGCCTATCCACGTTTAAATTCAGACGGTCACCAAAGCTTTATTACATCTAGTTCATTTGTAACCGATACTTACCCTGATCGGTCTAGAATGGCCAACCTTTATAAAGTAGATGCTACTACGAACGAAGTCGAGCATCTTGCCTCCTTAAAATCGTTTAAGCAGTTTCAGTCTCAAACTCTTAAGCATTGGTGTTGTGATTTTCATCCCCGTATGAATCGTAAAGGTGATATCGTCTGTTTTGATTCCGTACATACCGGCCAAAGAGCACTTTGTATAATGAAGATTGATTAAGTATATAGGTTAAAGGGTCTCAGTAAAATTTGCTAGCAATCAACAATTACATTTTTTTATTTAAATACGATACAATTTTATTGGCAATGCGTTCATTCCCTTCCCTTTTATAATGGCCATCGGAGAAGCGTTGGGATTTATCAATAGCTATCTCTATTAGGTCTTGAGTGATTCCTTTATCTATTAGTGTTGAAGCGGCTAAATTGCGTATTAAACTATAATTAGGCTCACTATATAGTTTAGGACCATCAATTTTACTTTGTATTAGATTAATAAAGGTGGATGAAGAACTTTCAAACGAGTTGTTATTATCTTGGTAAGATAAATCGTTTGTTCCGGTAAGGACTATAAATACCTTTTTTAAAGATTTTAAATTGTATTCTTCATATATTTTGTAATAGTCATGAATATTCCCTCCTGCTTTTCCAAAATTATATACTGTAGCAGATTCTAACTTTTCATCTAATAAATAGGCAATGGAATTATAGGTGCCAACTACTGTTGAGTTTACAAAAGAGTCACCTATGATAGCATAGTTTTGCGAATTGTCTTTGCCTATAAAATCTGAGTGAGAATAGTATCCTATGTTGTTTTTATGGTTTTCAATGGGTTCTCCATCAGGATTTAAGACAGTTTTATCTTTTTCAGACCCTTTAACGATATTCTTAGAGAAACTAGCAAAACTACGTAGACTGAATATTGATGGGCTCTTACCATAAAATACTTCTATTGTAAGAATAAGTATAACTGAATAGCCTGCGGTTTTTATCAAAAATTTTTTCATACCTGTTGTAAATTAATTACTTGATTAGGTGTTATTATTTAAATAATATTTAAAATTGAAAATAAATAAAGTCAGTTTGAACCAATCCAAAGAAGCGTACAACTTGAAATGCAATAAACATATAAAAGAGTAAGCGTACCACAAAATGTTTAGAAATAGTGGACAGACGTTCATCACCACGAAGCCCCCATTCTAGAGCCATTAAAATTAGAACATAACCTACACCCTGTAATTTGGACTGAGGTAATTCTAGATCCGTAAACATTTTTGAGATATAGTTTACTGCAGCTAAAAGATTGTCGCTTCTAAAAAATACCCAGGCCAATGTTACAAAAAAGAAAGTGCTCCCCATCTGAAATATCTCTTTAATCGAAGGTAAGTAAGTGCTTTCAGCTACGCCATTACTTAGGTATTTTCTATTGGTATTAAAGATAAATGAAGGAATATAGAGTAGCGCGTGAATTAATCCCCAAATTATAAAAGTCCAATTGGCTCCATGCCAAAAACCACTCACGATAAAGATGATAAAAATATTCTTTAAAGAAGCCCATTTTCCATCTCTAGAACCCCCCAAGGGTATATAAAGGTAGTCCCTAAACCAAGTGGAGAGTGAAATGTGCCACCTTCTCCAGAATTCTCCGATATTTCTTGAAAAATATGGAAATTTAAAGTTGGACATCAATTCAAATCCAAAGAGCTTTGATACTCCGATGGCAATATCCGAATAGCCGCTAAAATCACAATAAATCTGGATAGCAAAGTATACAGCTCCCAACCATAGTGTTCCACCGTCATATTCCGTATAATCTGCAAAGATATCATTCACGTAGGGTGCCAAAGAATCAGCTATTACAACTTTTTTAAAAAGACCCCAAAGAATTAATCGTAAACCCTGAACACCCTGTTCGTAGTTAAAGGTCCTCTTTTTTAAGATTTGGGGCAAGAGGTTGGTTGCCCTTTCAATCGGGCCTGCCACCAATTGAGGAAAAAAGGAAACAAACGAAGCAAAAGAAATAAAATCTGCTGTTGGTTTTAGGTTTCTACGGTAGACATCTATGGTATATGACATGGTTTGGAAGGTATAGAACGAAATACCTACAGGTAATACAATCTGTAAGGTCCAAGTATGCTCCATTTCAAAACCGGCGGTTTGGAAAGCATTCACCCAAGAGTCTACAAAGAAGTTATAATATTTAAAAAAACCCAACATACCCAAATTAAAAACCATGCTTGCCCATAGTAGCATTTTGCGTTTTCGCTCTACATCGCTTTTCACCATGTGCAACGCAATGAAATAGTCTATAACGGTTGAAAGAAAAATCAAGGATAGAAACCTATAGTCCCACCAACCGTAAAATACATAGGAGCTAACTAGGATTAGTAAGTTTTGAAGTTTCAAAGTTTTATTAACAATAAACCAATAAAGAACAAAAACAGTGGGGAGAAATATGAAAAATTCTATAGTATTGAATAGCATGTTGTTAAGTATGAGAGTGGTTCAATAATTGATGTCAAATTTTAGAGTTAAATTTTAAATCTACTTTTGTAAATCAATTTCAGCTATGGGTTGTTTTAGATACGCATTAATGATGCCTTGGAAGAGACAATAGACTGTGAACAAAAAGAAAAGTCCCTCCATAATGGGTTCTACAAAAAAGATAAGCATACAACTTAGGGTAAAGACTATAATTGTGTTATTTAGTAGTAATTCTTTAGGTGCTTTTCGTACCGCTTTAACGGTATTTTTTAGGGAACGTAATGTAAATACAATTAAAAGGAAAAAAGGCACTAGGCCTGCATACCTAGCAACATCTAGCCAAAGATTATGAGCATAACGTACGTTGGGTCCTTGCCACCCGAAAGGGTGAATAAATAGGTTTTCTATGGCATTCATCCATAAAGAGGTTCGCCCTCCTGCACTGCCTGTATTATCACTCTCCTGTAATCTGGATCCCAAAACTGAAAAATAATCGGCATCAAGATTTAAAG
>CAXBHA010000302.1:0-4286 GCA_963974955.1 uncultured Yeosuana sp.
ATAAATCCATTAAATTAATTAATGATGCCAATAAAGGGAATAAAGTTATTGGCGTGGTGTCCCAAAAGGATGAAACCATTGAAGATCCAACGGCTAAAGATATTCATGAAACAGGTACAGTTGCAAGAATATTAAGAGTATTGAAAATGCCAGATGGTAACGTCACTGTTATTATTCAAGGCAAAAAACGGTTTAAAGTTGCTGAAATAATTACCGAAGAACCTTACATGAATGCGACTATAAGGGAAATTCCAGAAGCAAGACCAGCAATTAGCAATAGAGAGTTTAATGCCATTATAGATTCCATAAAAGATTTAGCGTTGCAAATAATTAAGGATAGCCCAAATATTCCAAGTGAGGCGTCTTTTGCTATTAAAAACATCGAGAGCAATTCGTTTTTAATCAATTTTGTGTCTTCAAACATGAATCTTTCTGTAGCTGAAAAACAAAGCCTTTTAGAAATCAATGATTTAAAAAAGAGAGCGTTGGCAACTTTAAAATACATGAATATAGAGTTTCAAAAATTGGAACTTAAAAATGATATTCAGTCCAAGGTACAAATGGATATGAGTCAGCAGCAACGTGAATATTTCTTACATCAACAAATGAAAACCATTCAGGAAGAACTGGGTGGTGTGAGCCATGATGAAGAAATTGACGAAATGAAGCAGCGAGTTAAAAGTAAAAAATGGGAGCAAAAAGTGGCGGATCATTTTGATAAGGAATTGGCCAAAATGCAACGCATGAACCCTCAGGTTGCAGAATACTCCATACAGCGCAACTATTTAGATTTATTTTTAGATCTGCCATGGAATACCTTTAGTAAAGACAAATTTGACTTAAAACGAGCAAGAAAAATTCTTGATAGAGACCATTTTGGGTTGGAAGATGTAAAACGAAGAATTATTGAGCATCTGGCCGTTTTAAAACTTCGTAATGATATGAAGTCTCCAATCTTATGTTTATTTGGGCCTCCTGGAGTTGGAAAAACATCGCTGGGAAAATCTATAGCAGAAGCGCTTGGAAGGGAATATGTGCGTATGTCTTTAGGCGGTTTACGTGATGAAGCCGAAATTAGAGGCCATAGAAAAACGTATATAGGTGCTATGCCAGGTCGAATCGTTCAAAGTTTGAAAAAAGCAGGAACATCAAACCCCGTTTTTGTTTTGGATGAAATTGATAAATTATCAAATTCAAATCAAGGAGATCCGTCATCTGCCATGCTGGAAGTTCTTGATCCTGAGCAAAACAGCGACTTTTATGATAATTTTTTAGAAATGGGATACGACTTGTCTAAAGTCATGTTTATTGCAACATGCAATAGTTTATCAACCATTCAGCCAGCCTTATTGGACAGGATGGAAATCATTAATGTTTCGGGATACACCATTGAAGAAAAAATTGAAATTGCCAAAAGACATTTGCTGCCTAAACAATTAAAAGAACATGGTTTATCCGAAAACCATTTAAAAATAGCCAAACCACAATTAGAAAAAATAGTAGAAGGTTATACGAGAGAATCTGGTGTTCGTGGTCTTGAAAAACAGCTTGCAAAAATGGTTCGTTTCGCTGCTAAAAACATCGCTATGGAAGAGGCGTATGATATAAAAGTATCAAATGAAGATATTATTAAAGTATTGGGCGGACCAAAACTGGAGCGTGATAAATATGAAAATAATAATGTGGCAGGTGTAGTAACTGGATTAGCTTGGACGCGTGTTGGCGGTGATATCTTATTTATAGAATCAATCTTATCTAAAGGAAAAGGTGTACTGACAATTACAGGAAACTTAGGGACTGTTATGAAAGAATCTGCTACCATAGCCATGGAATATATAAAATCAAATGCTCAAGAATTTGGAATAGACCCCAATGTTTTCGATTCTTATAATGTACATATCCACGTTCCTGAAGGAGCGACTCCTAAAGATGGACCCAGTGCAGGTGTTACCATGTTAACGTCGTTAGTGTCGTTGTTTACCCAACGAAAAGTAAAGAAAAGTCTTGCAATGACTGGCGAAATTACCTTACGTGGAAAAGTGTTACCAGTTGGAGGAATTAAAGAAAAAATATTGGCAGCAAAACGTGCTCGCATTAAAGAGATTTTGCTTTGTGAAGATAATAGGCGTGATATTGAAGAAATTAAACCCGATTATTTAAAAGGATTAACGTTTCATTATGTGACGGATATGAGTGATGTTATTAAAATTGCTCTTACAAATCAAAAGGTTCAAAACGCAAAAAAACTATAAAATAAGAACCTCGACTCGTCTCGAGGTTTTTTATGATTTAAAATAAATCAATTGAGCTTTCGTTGTAAGATGGATTTAGTTACTTTGTATTGTCTATGTTAAAGAAAATTATCATTCTTTTATGTGTGTTTTTCAATGTTGTAACCATGGCGCAAGTTGGAGGTGAAGCCACCTATCAATTTTTAAATTTGGTTTCTTCGCCACGACAAGCAGCTCTTGGTGGTAAAGTATTAACTAATGTAGATTATGATGTAGCTCAAGGACTTTATAATCCAGCAACCATAAACCCTCAAATGGACAATCAGTTAGCGCTAAATTACACCAGTTATTTAGGAGGTATTAGCTATGGCACGGCCGCTTATGCTTATACTGTGGATAGACGCACACAAACCTTTCATGCAGGCATTACTTATATTAATTATGGGTCCTTTGATGGCTACGATGAAATTGGAAATTCCACAGGGACATTTACAGGTAATGAAACAGCATTATCATTGGGGTATTCTTCTCAAATTGGGTATAGTGACTTTTATGCTGGAGCAAATGTGAAGCTAATAACATCTAAATTAGAACAATACAATTCAATAGGAACTGCGGTGGATGTGGGTTTGTTATATATTGATAAAGAGTTGGATTTTTATGCGGCCTTAGTGATTAGAAACTTTGGAACTCAAATTACGACCTATGCGGGACAACATGAACCATTACCGTTTGAAGTAGACTTAGGGATGTCTCAACGCTTAGAACATGTGCCAATTCGATGGCACGTAACGCTTGAGAATCTTCAAGAATGGCCTATTGCAGTATCTAATCCAGCACGCGTTACTACAGACTTATCAGGAAGTCAAGCACCAGAGAAAATCGGATTTTTAGGAAAAGCAATCAGACATACTATTTTGGGAGCCGAACTATTTCCTGAAGGGGGATTTAATATTCGTTTGGGTTATAATTTTAGAAGAGCAGAAGAACTGCGAATTGTAGATCAACGTAACTTTTCTGGACTATCTGCTGGTTTTTCAATTAAACTAAACAAAATGCGGTTTAGTTATGCACATGCCAAATATACAAGCGCAGCAAATTCAAGCTTTTTTGGATTGCAAATAGATTTACAATAAAAAAATGAGTTCAAAAAAAATAATCATAGCGATTGACGGATATTCTTCTACTGGAAAAAGCACAGTAGCTAAGCAAATCGCTAAACAGTTAGGTTATATTTATATTGATTCTGGCGCTATGTATCGAGCCATGACATATTTTGCCATGACAAACGGTTATATTGATACGCATCATTTTGATTTGAATGGTCTTAATTCAAAACTTAATGATATTCAAATTGGTTTTGTTTTTAATAAAGATTTAGGGTTTGCTGAAGTTTATTTAAATGGTGTTAATATTGAAACCGAAATTAGAACACTTGAGGTTTCAAATTTTGTTAGTAAGGTGTCAGCTATTCCTCAAGTAAGACAACAGTTGGTTAAGCAGCAGCATGACATGGGATTACAAAAAGGAATTGTCATGGATGGACGCGATATTGGTACAGTCGTTTTTCCTAAAGCAGAACTTAAGATATTTATGACTGCTTCACCAGAAACGAGAGCTTTACGGCGTTATGATGAGCTTAAGGCTAAAGGTGAAAATGTACTCTTCACAGATGTTCTGTCCAATATTCAAGAACGGGATTATCTAGACTCTACACGAGCAGATTCACCGTTGTTTAAAGCTGAAGATGCCATTGAAATAGATAATTCTAATATGTCATTAGAGGAGCAATATGACGCCATTTTAGAGTTAGTAAAAAACGTATTAAAAAAGAAGCAATAAAAAAGGACTATCTATATATTTTTGTCAAAACAATAGAAGAAATGAGCGTCCATAGGGGATGGTTTTGGTTTTTAATTCATGGTTTAATGTTTTTATTTACATTTATAAAATAATTTGAATGTCCGTAATTTGTCATAAGTCTGAAAACATAATAATTCTGTCATTCCTGTACAACTAATGATTTCCCGTTGTTCATTCTTCTCTTTTTCGTCA
>CAXBHA010000303.1:0-4279 GCA_963974955.1 uncultured Yeosuana sp.
AAACGTGGAGTGAATGCCTCCGGTGGCTTCTTTCCGAATGCGGCATTTCAACAAATGCCCTCTTAAAAATAAGGTTGTAAAGCACCGTTCCAATGCCGCCGATGGCAAAGGAGAAGATAAGGCTCTCTATATCAAAACCAGTATTTTGCGCTAGGTCGAAAAGGGAAGGAGGGAACCAATACTCGGGCACGAACAAGGGTTCCGTAAGGCCAAAGGGCATGGTGATCCAACTCATTTTGAGCATTTCTTTCCTAGTATCCTTTTTAAATAGATAGATTACCGCCCAAAGGGTGAGGATGATAAGAGACCATATGAACCAGACATATTGCATAGCTTTAGGTTTTTTTTGTTTTTAAAAAATCTACAGTTTCCTTGACCGTCAATGGATATGTGGCATTGCCAGTTCTAACATAAAAGGTGGTATTTTCGGTATCGTTAACGTAAATAGGTTTTTCAGAAGGTTCGATGTCTACCAAACACACATCTTTTTCATTTAAGCTGTAGAATGAAATATGATTGCTGAAACAAGCCTCATGGCCTAATTGAGTAGAAATGATTCTGAAAACTTCTCGCTCATAACCATCCCTGTTTTTGTGTTTAAGGGTCTTGAAATCGTTTTCTAATCCTAAAACATTTCCATCATCATCTATACCAATAATTAATTTTCCACCATTTGCATTCATAAAACCTGTAATGGTTTTAGCGATAACCTTTTCTAGGTCGCGGTTGGTTGCTTTGCGATAATAGTCATAGCGTATGGAAGACTTGAATTCCACCTTTTCATTTTCACCAGCTTGTATCAATGCCTCAATATCACGAACAAGTAATCGTTGTTGTGTGCCGATGAGCTTATTCTTTTGTTTAATCGTTATGAAAAACAGACCTGAGATTATACCCAGAAAACTTCCTAAAAGCATGAGTAGAATACCCATTCCCCGCATATCGAAAGTGAAAGATTCTAAAAAACGAGTTTTTAAAACGTCTTGAAACAAAGGAAATGAAAATGCTGTATTGCTATACTCAAACCAATAGAGGACCATTGTAAAAGGGTGTACCAAGAAATAGAAAATGCCTGCCCAAATCACTATTTGAACAATTATTGTTTTAATATGTTGCGTGGTATAGGTCACTAACTTTTATTTGATATAATTGTGTTCTAGGTTTAATAAGTCTTCACGGTCACCAAACTGCTTATTGAATATTTGACTAAAAGAATAAACCAATGCCAATTGAAAACGGTGCTCATTCTTCCCAAATAAGTTTTGGGTAAAACCTGCATTTTCAGTATAGCGATACTGAAATCCAATATCAAAATTCTGGCCCATTCGATAAAACCCGTTTGTTATAAATATTAATTGGTCTGAATCAGTAGACAGATTGCCCAAAGATTTATATCCACCGCCAATAGAAATTTGATAATGCGGGCGTTCTAGTTTTTGTTTCAAAAATCTAAAGGTGCCAAAGAGAGATGTTGACTGCGTTCTTGTATAGTCGAAATAGTCATTAAGCTCCGTTATTTCGTCCCATCCAAAGTTTTGAATAGCTTGAAATTTAAAATCCACAAAATCTATTGGGTCTGGCTTTAAATTTAGTATCGTACTAAAGAGTAAGTTTTTGACCGAAGAATCAAAATCATTAGAATAGCCTGGTCTATCAGTGAAATAATTGTTGTAACTCAACCCAATTTGTTGCACGATATTTCTATTCCACCTTTGATTTTCTGGTACTCTGTATACCAACGATAACCCCATAGAGTTTAACCTAAAATCGTCAGGCTCTAAACTATCGTAGAAGTTTTCACCGTGTATTGAAACAAAAAAGCGTTGTTTGAATATATGTGTATAATCCAACACATTGGCATATTGGTCACGTTCTGTATTTACTCCATCAGAGAAAGGATTAAGCGCATAGACAAACTGTTGTGCATCATCGTCACGTAGGGTTGGAAATTCATTTAAATTGGTCTGTGCAAGTGTACGTCCTACTTTAATAACATTGGTTTGGTCTTCCAATTTCATAAAAATATTATTGTAAAAGACCTCGCCCAAATTTGAATTGGCATCAGGAAATTGAAGTCCCAAAACAAATTGTGCTCTCCAGTTGTTATAAAGCTTTTGACTAAGCCCCATTAACAATTGGGTATCAGAGAAATCTGTAACTGCATTGGACTCTTCGGAATTAAAGTTTAAATTCCCAGAGAAAACGCCTTTGGCTCCGATTTCAAATTCTGGTGTTATTTGTGCATTAACAAGCCCTGTAATGAATAGGGTTAGATATATGAGTTTTTTCATTTTAACTGTTTTATGAATTATTCATCAAGAGCGATTTTTGGAAGTTTATCTTCTCCAAACATCATTTTGTTCATATTACCCATTTTTTCATTTTCCATTCCTTTCATATCTCCCATACCTGCATTTGGATTGTACATTGGATTTCCTGAATGTTTTGAAATAATCAACTCATCAGCTGGTAAGTCTTCATATACTAATGCCAACAGATTTCCGCCTGGATACAAACCGTTATTGGTCACTTTACGCGTGTCGTGGTCGTGGAATGTCCAGATACCTCTATTACTACCTTCTATTATGACATCGAAAGTTTTTCCTGGTGTAAGCGGCACAGTATTTCTTTTCCAAGGATGCTCAAGTGGGACTCCATCATCAGCTACCATCCAAAAATCGTGTCCGTGTAAATGCAAATGATGTGTTTCTGCCCCTGCATTGATTAGCCTAACCCTAATATTTTCACCTGACTTTATAAACAAGTATGGTGTTGAAGGGTATGATTTTCCATTTACAGTAAACCAGTTGGCTTGTGGCAGCTCTGCATTAGACCTTCTATTCGTAACATAAGGTGGTTGATACCCATTCTCCATACTCGCGAGAAACTGTTCTTTGTTATCAAAAACACCCCACTGTTCACTAGTAAACCGACCTTGCTTCATTAAATAACTCCGTTGCTTCATTCTTTCTAACATTCCGTTCATTTCTTCACGGATGTAATTGGTATCGTGAGCCGAATAAACCAAGGTGTATTCTCTTTCATATGGAAACTTTTCTTTTATAGGGTCTTTTGGGTTTTCTACTATTAAACTACCAAACATACCAGCTTGCATATGCATTAGTGTTCCCCAATGGCAATGGTAAAAATGTGTCCCTTCGGGTTCTGCCACAAATTCATAAATAAATTCATTTTTTGGCATTACAGGAAGTTGTGTAACAAAGGGGACACCATCCATACGCCATGGCACAAAAATACCGTGCCAATGAATCGTATGATTTAAATCTGTTTTGTTAATGAATTTTACCCTTACTTTATCACCAGCATTGACTCTGATTTCTGGTCCAGGAATCATATCATTAAAAGCCAAGGTGTGGTATTTATATCCTGGTGCAGGCTCGTGTGTATGAAGATCTATGTATAGTTCAAATTCTTTCCATTCACCATCTCTTTTATATCGCAAAGGCTGCACAAGCCTTGTCTGATTATCTATTTTGGCTTCGCTCGCCAGCAAATTACCGGGGAAAAATAACATTCCTGCTGTTGAAACTGCTCCGGTTCCCAAAAAATCTCTTCTATCCATAGTTTTCGTCTATCTTCTTTTTAGTTGCGCATTGTAAAATGCCGCGATCAGGGCACCTGTAAGCCATGCGATTATAAAGGTCTGTACAATGCCGATTAGGGCTTCCCAAACAGGCACGTCCATCCTTATTATACTAGTAGTGTCCAAACCGTGCAGCAAGCTGTTAAAAAACTTTATACTTCCTTCTTGTCCAGCAGTGGCAAGGACGATCATACAGCCGGCGTAAAGTATCGCGGCGGTAAGGCCCATGGCAAATCCAAATTTTTTTACATTTAATCGATTCATGATTGTTTTTTTTACGTTAATTATTCTTGTAAATTCATTCCGTACCGAACTAGGATTGTAACTAGTGGTTTAACTCTAAGCTCTTTTTGTACTCCATCTTTTCATGCATGGCCTTAGCCAAATTTTCATGCTCCAAAGTATGGTCGCAAAAGGTGTCGCTCAAAAGACTGTCGTTGGCGATGATCGGCATAAAATGGTGGGTGGTAAGCAACATCAGGTCCGGGTATCTGGTAATCATATCGCTAAGTTTCCCGGCAAGTATGGTATCGTTTGCCGCTGCTTTGACCAATTCATCTACCATCATCCCCGTGGCATGGTCGCTATCCATCATTTTTGTGATGTATTTTTTGCCTAGTTCATGGTCTTCCACCATCAATGTCAAGACCTCATCTTGTTGTGACGGATCTTTAA
>CAXBHA010000304.1:0-4265 GCA_963974955.1 uncultured Yeosuana sp.
AATATCAAAAGTTATTAGATTTGCACATGGAAGACAAGACCTACGGATGGACTGTTGAAATGCAATTAAAAGCTTTAAGGCAAAAATTGTCTTATATAGAAGTTCCTGTAAAATATAAACGAAGAATTGGGGTCTCAAAAGTTTCAGGAACTATAAAAGGTAGTATCTTTGCAGGCCTTATTATTTTAGGTTGGATTTTTAAATACAGTATTAAAAAATGATTTTTGTTACCCTTACTATAGTTATTTATACCATCGCACTCTTACTCATTTTTATGTATGCATTGGCACAACTTAACTTGTTATTTAATTATTTAGCCTCTAAAAAACATATCGACGATTCTATAAAATTTGATTTTTCAAATCCAGATGAAATTCCGTTGGTGACCATACAACTTCCTGTTTACAACGAAATGTATGTTATGGATCGGCTTTTAGATAATATTGCATTACTCGATTACCCTAAAGATAAGTTGGAAATTCAGGTTTTAGACGATTCAACAGATGAAACAGTTAAAACCACATGGGATCATATTGAAAAACTAAAACAAACGGGGCTAGATATAAAACAGATTACGAGAACAGATAGGACCGGCTTTAAAGCGGGAGCTCTTAAAGAAGGTTTAAAAGTTGCCAAAGGTGAATTTATAGCTATTTTTGATTCTGATTTTCTCCCAAAAAGTGATTGGTTAAAACGTACCATACCATATTTTAAAAATGAAGAAATAGGCGTTGTACAGACCCGTTGGGGACATATTAATAGAAACTACTCGATACTTACTAAAATTCAGGCCTTTGCCTTAGACGCTCATTTTACCTTAGAACAAGTTGGAAGAAACAGTAAAGGTCATTTTATTAACTTTAATGGAACTGCTGGCGTTTGGAGAAAATCTTGCATATTAGACGCTGGGAATTGGGAAGGAGACACCTTAACGGAAGACCTCGATTTAAGCTATAGAGCACAACTTAAAAAGTGGAAATTCAAATACCTTGAAAATGTTGAAACCCCTGCTGAACTTCCCATTATTATAAGTGCAGCAAGATCTCAACAATTTAGATGGAATAAAGGTGGGGCCGAAAATTTTAAAAAAATGCTTTGGCGTGTACTAAAGAATGAGAACATTTCAACTAAAACAAAAATTCACGGTATATTACATTTGCTAAATAGTACCATGTTTTTAAATGTTCTAATTGTTGCCGTTTTAAGTATTCCAATGCTATATATTAAAAATGAGTATGCTCATTTAAAACCATACTTTTATGTCATGAGCTTTTTTGTTATAAGTACCATTATATTCTTTATTTGTTATTGGATTATGTACAAAAACATTTTTGGAAGTGGCATTAAAAATTTCATCAAATACATTGGTATGTTTTTTACCTTTTTCTCTATTGCCATGGGCTTTTCATTACATAATACCATTGCTGTTCTTGAGGGTCATTTTGGCAAAAAAAGTGAATTTATTAGAACTCCAAAGTTTAATATAAACTCGTTAAAAGATAGTTGGAAAAACAATCAATATATTAAAAAAGGAATTTCTATCCATGTTGTTTTTGAAGGTCTATTAATGCTTTATTTTGCATTTGGAATGTATAGTGCTTTTATAGTGGGCAACCAAGGTGGTGATTTTGGTTTATTTCCATTTCACCTCATGTTGTTCTTAGGTTTTGGTTATGTGTTTGTGAAAAGTATATTCTCAAAAGCATAATTTTTAAAAGTTAGAAAGTTACATCTAAATCAAGTTCCTCATTACCACGTCTTATCCTTACTTTGGTTGTTGTCCCTTTTTCAAATTTTCCAAGGCATTTCATATAACTCATCATATCCTCGACCTCATAATCACCCATTTTAATCACAATATCCCCTTTTTGCATCCCAGCATGTTGGGCAGGCTTGTCTTCACTAATTCCATCAATACGCATACCTTTACCATTGAACAAATAGTCTGGAACAACACCTAAAGTTACTTTAAATGCGGGTACTTCCTCACTTTCATTTTTAGTTTTTCTAAATGCCAGTTTGCCATCATCATTCAACTCCGTTACTATGGATAGAATAAACTGAGTTATTACCTCCATCCCTTCATAATTCAATTTATCAATATCATCAGAGGGCCTATGATAATCGACATGCTGTCCTGTAAAAAAGTGTAAAACAGGTATGTCCATTAAATAAAAAGAAGTGTGGTCGCTAGGCCCAACGCCAGACTCTTTTTCAGTAATCTTTAATTCCCCTTTATTGGCAAAAAGAATTTGTTTAAAAATAGGAGCCGTTCCTACCCCGTAAACAGCCATGGCTTTCTCATTATTTAAGCGACCAACCATATCCATATTAAGCATGTAATCTGCCTTTTTTAAATTGATAGTTGGATGTTTAACAAAATAGTTTGAGCCTAATAACCCCATTTCCTCTCCTGAAAATGCAATAAACAAATAGTTGTTTTTAGTATTGACATTTTTAAGTTTATTTATTAAATGGAGCATTACAGCTACTCCGCTTGCATTATCATCGGCGCCATTGTGTATTTCAGGAGTTTCACCTCTATATAAAGATCCTTCTATTCCCATTCCTAGATGATCATAATGTGCCCCTATTATAACCGTGTTTTCGGCATTATTATTCAAATATCCCACAACATTCCTTCCAGTTACCGTACTATCTTCAGATTTGTTCACATACGTTACATTTCCATGGGGATCACTCTTGTCTTTAAATGAAAACTCTTGGAAATAGCCATTCGTGCCTTTTGGCTCTAGCCCTAAGTTTTTGAATCTATCAGCAATATAATCAGCAGCCATAACCTCATAAGGTGTTCCCGTTTGTCTTCCATGAAGACTATCAGATGCCAAAACAGTAACATCATCTTTCATGGTTATTTCTATAGGCTTTACTTCTTTACACGATATAAATAACACAATTGCTAACAAGATATAAATTGGCTTCATAAGAATGATTTTATTAAGTTTGATAAAATTTTGAATAACTGATCAATCCATAAGCAAGAATGCTTATTTTTATATAAAAATAGCTTAAAAATGAAATTCATCATAATTATATCCGTTTTTTTATGTTTTCTTTCCTGCAAAAATGACAAGGCTAAAGAAAAACCAATTAAAGAAGTTGCTACCAAATTAACTTTAGAAACAAAAAAAGATTCCTTGATTTTTCTGGAAGAAAAACATTTCAAATCCATAAAACAAATCACTTTTGGAGGTGATAATGCAGAAGCTTATTGGAGTTTTGATGACAAGCAATTGGTTTTTCAATCAAACTATAAAAATTGGGGCCTTAATTGTGATCAAATATTTTTAATGAATTATGGCGATACGTTTAAAGACTCTCAACCTAAAATGATCAGTACAGGAAAAGGACGCACAACCTGTTCCTACTTTCTACCAGACAACAAACATGTTGTATATGCCTCAACCCATTTAGATGATGAAAACTGTCCTGAAGTTCCGTTACGAAAAAACGGAAAATACGTTTGGCCAGTATATGATTCGTTTGATATTTTTGTTGCTGACTTAGAAGGAAATATAACCGCACAACTCACCAATGAACCTGGTTATGACGCTGAAGCAACCGTATCGCCAAAAGGTGATAAAATTGTGTTTACATCAACCCGTAGTGGCGATTTAGAGCTTTACACCATGAACATTGATGGTAGCGATGTGAAACAAGTAACCAATGAACTAGGGTATGATGGTGGCGCCTTCTTTTCACCCGATGGAACCAAATTGATTTTCCGTTCGTCAAGACCAAAAACAGACCAAGAAATAAAAGCCTATAAAGACCTTTTGGCAGATGGATTGGTAGAACCCACTAACATGGAATTATATATATGCAATGTAGATGGCAGTGAACTAAAACAAATAACCAATTTAGGAAACGCCAATTGGTGTCCTTTTTTTCTTCCTTCTGGGAAAAAAGTGTTATTCTCTTCAAATTTCGAAGCTGAAAGAGGATTCCCATTCAACTTATACATGATTGACATCGATGGGAAAAATTTGGAACGTGTTACCCATAGTGAAACTTTTGACGCATTCCCTGTATTCTCAAACAATGGCAAATATTTAGCCTTTTCATCAAATAGAAATAATGGCGGTGGAAGAGATACCAATCTCTTTATTGCAGAATGGGTAGATTGATATCGTTTTTAATTAATTATAAATCTTCTTGTTTTATTAAATTTCCACTAAGTACATGACGAAAATTAATTTTGAGAAATAAGCTATTCGTGGTTTTCAGGATAACCAAGACCTCAC
>CAXBHA010000305.1:0-4253 GCA_963974955.1 uncultured Yeosuana sp.
TTAAACTTCACTTTCTTGATACCTCTGTCTCGCAAATACTTAATTTCTTTAGCAAAACCACTAGGCTCATTTAACCCAGTATTTTTATTAACCACAAAATCGCCATTTTCCCATTTTTTAAACAAATCTTGATGTATGGGGTTGGTGGTAAAAATTATCTCAGTTTTATCCTTATTGGCAATTAAAAAATCAAGATACTCAGCATTAAAGTCATCAAAAAACGTATTGGGGTTAAACATTGCATCAGGCATGTTGAGCATAGAGATACTCCCTGATTCAAAATCTGCAGCATTTTTATCTGCAAATCGGTAATTTTTATACATCACCAATTGATCTAGAACATCTCTTGTTCCTAATTCATTGGTTGCACCGGCAGTTCTCGAGGGATTGTAACTACCTAAATAGGCGTTTAGTTTATCAACATATCTTATAAGAGTTCCTTTGGCCCCAAAATTGAAATTGGTTATATTTTTTTCCTTACCATGAATAATTTTTAAGTCCTGAATAAGTTTTTCATAATCCGATGGATTTTGTAAAGGATTAATTAGTTCATTGTTTTTTGTTGGCATAATACCCCAACCTAAAAATCTACCTTGTTCAATATCATAGAAAAGTAATCGACCATCATTTTTATCAGGTACCAACTTTACATAAAATTTTTCATCTGTACTAACATATTGGATATGTGAAACCGCTGAATTCGATTCTAAATTCCAAAAGGTTCCAGCTCTATTTTGCGTTGTTATTGCATTTGACTCCTCCCCAATTTTATAGGTAAAAGATTTGAATTCGCCAGAAATACTCTTTATGTCCAGTAAATTGTTCTTTTTTACTAATATCTTACCCGCATTGGATTTAAAGATTTTCTTGCCAATAATACCTTGAAGTCTTGTTTCGGCTTTTGAGGTTTCTTCGGCTAATTCGTCAGATTTACCAAGTTTTATTACGTCTTCTTCTATATTTTTGAAACCAGTAGCTGTTTTGTCAGCTAGTTTTGGGTCCTTAGAGAGCAACTTAATGGCACCTTCTTCATTCCCTATTTTTTTGACCAAAGCCTTATAAATTGCTAGAGCTTTAATATGTTCATCAGGATCAGGTAGCTTTTTGGCCGTATCAATAGTCATTACAGTTGAGCCTATTGTCCATGTGATTTGAAGTACATCAGCAATTTCATCAGCTTGTTCTTGGTCAATGTCAAAAAAGGTTTTAGCTGTTTCTGAGGCATGTGATTTAAAAGTAGAACTAGAAAAGTAGGGGTCGGCAAATGTTACGAATAAATCTGCATAAGCCGCATAGGTTGCTGCTGACAGTGCGCCTTTTGCAGCTAAAATTTCAGCTCCAGAGAAATAAATGGAGGCAGCGGTCAAAGTGTTTGTGACAATATTCTGGGTAATGGCACTCTTCTTTTTACCGTCTAAAAAGATTAAAAATGCTGCAGGTACTAAGGCTTCTTTGCCACAAACAACCACATTTGCGTTATCACAGGCACCACTTCCTTCAGTGAAAGTAATATCATTGATTATTTGAATAGAAACTAAATCAAATGGATTTAAATCAATGTCTGTTTTGTATTCACTGCAAACATATATGGCATATTCGCCTGTACCTTGAATATCATATTTAATACAACCTTGTTTAAAATTCAAGCTTTCATCTGCTCCAGATTTTATTAGGATTTTATTATTATCCTTTACGCGGTTGAATATCCATAAAAAACTTTCATTTTGAACATCCCATACAAACCGTTCTTGAGCTTTTTCCTTGATTACAGCAACACTTGTGGCAGCTAATTTGTCAATATTATGCCTTTGTAAAGCGAGATCAGTTAAATAAATAATTAGCTGGGTAAAATTCTCACTCTCAAGAGCATCATCGATTCTTTCAAAAAGGACTTTGTATAAGGCTAATCCATCAATAGAATAGGTTTCATCTACTAATCCAATGATAAATTCTTCACTTTCATCGAAGGAAATTGAACGAATGATTTTCAACGCTAAAGCTTCAACATTAAACGAACTTGTCCAATAACCCAGCATAGGGCCAGTAGCCATCAACCTAAGCATCACCAATCGCTCCGGAACAGTTAAAAGAGCAAGTTGACCTTCAGAAAGATCATATGCAATTTGTATAATTGCCTTTCTGTCTGTGGCAGTATTTATGTATGACTTAGCAGCAAAATAATAATCAACATAATTTTTATAGGAATCCTTGAATTTTTCGAAAGCTTCTTTACTTCTGTTCCAATTGCCTTCGAAATATTCAGTTTGTTGCCATCCGTAAAGTTGTTCTATTCCTTTTTGTTCAATCTCTTTAAGAAACAATGAATCACTTGGAGAATTGCATATGAGATTGGCTATATCAATTATAACTTCTTTTGTGGAAGCATCAGAAATATCTTTATATTTATCAATGAACATATGCCCTCCTTCACAAGAGTTACAGGCTTCATTGGACTCGATGATTTCAGAATTAATTGGATTTAAATTTATTGTAAAATCAGTATGGTTTATGGGGTCTTCATTCCCTCCACTGTTCCATGAATCTTTTGTTTCGTTCGGATATTTTTTTGAGTATAAATTAATACCACACGGATTGCTGCTAAGCTTACCAAAATACACTGTAGTTTGTTTTGGGAGCTTAATGGAAATCTCATCTTTATAAACCCTATCTTGCCATTTTGCCGTAGTTTGATTGTTGAAGCTTTTCAGATAACCTGCAAAATTTTCTTCAGAAGTCCCCGCTTTTCGAACTGCACCAATATACCTTTCTTCCTTACTATTTTCATTAATTGTAAATCCAAAAAGAGCACCTTTATCGGTAAAGGTTACATCTTTTACATCTTTTGGGAGTGTAATTATTTTCCCTGTAGCTGATACAAACGATAATCCTGTATTATCATTATTTTTAATATTATTGGCAAACAATCCCGGTACAACATTAAAGCCTACAATGAATTTATAACTTGAATGCTCCCCATCCTCATCATCTTGGAAAACATAAAACTTCAATTCAGGATTGTGTAATTGTTTCCAGTCCATATGGTTGAGGAGCGAACCGTTGGCATAGTCCATCAGCCAGTCGGTTTTGCCTTCTATTTCCTTTCCATATAGATCAAAAGGATGTTGTAGTGCAAAGACCCCGTGACCAATTTCATGGGCTATGGTTTTGGCCAGCTCACCTTTACCCTCTTCATCGGCATTTTGATTTTCGCTACTGGTAAATACAAAACCAAACTGCCGTTGTAAGGGCATAAATCCACCTATAGGTTTGGTAGGAAGTATGTCGCCACCAAAAACAAATACATAGTATTTATTAAAATTGTAATCGATTTTATTTTTGAGGTCTGCAATGACTGCCTTTTGTTCGGAATTGTAGTTGGTAAGCCAACCACTATCGCCAATATCCAAACGGGCATTATCTCCCAATACTGCTAGGTCTAGTTCGGCCCTCGCGGTCTGGGTTTCTAAGTTAATCGTTGCAACTCCCTTTTTAAAGATTTTAGCAACCTCGGTTGCCAATCCGTTCACGTTCCCTCCGTTCACGGAAACCAAAACAACATCCACAGGTCTGTCCGTCATATGCCAAAGGGTAAAGGCCCCAGCGGTCAGCTGTTTGGCCCTGTCCGTCTTGGAGGGCACTACGGCATAGATGATTTCATTTTCGAAAGTGTAACGACCTTTGAGGGTTAACCTGATAGTATTATTGCCTCTAATTTCAACAGGGATTTTTTCACCCTGCTTTGTTTTAAATACAATACTATCCAATACATATTGGTTGCTGCCTGTTTGTTCTATTATGGCATCAACATAAGCTGTCTGGCCATTTTCAACGGCCTGATGAGCCAAAGTGTAATCATTACCATCTGCATCTAGTATGGTGGTGTATTCCTTTTTTATACTGGCATTTGTGGTATTAGGTATCTCTTCAAAACTAAAATCGCCTGGCACCTCTTTGAATGTTATCTGGATATCCTTTGCTGTCAAGCGTTCCAGTTGCCCGTTCGTGGATATGCCTTCCACATTATTGGAGGTTACGGCACCTCCCGAATCAATATGCCCACCTTCTGTAACATTGCCCCCAGCATCAATATGATACACTTTTTTATCTTTATCGATAACTACTTTGTCATCACCGAGTGGTTCAGATACTGTAGCGTCATTTGCGGGGTTGGTGATAATCAATATTCCATCAACAACCTTGATATCTTTTTTGGGATCCAAGGACCAGTTGATTCTGATTTCATCAAGGTCATT
>CAXBHA010000306.1:0-4252 GCA_963974955.1 uncultured Yeosuana sp.
TCACTCCATTCTGAATGACAAAAATGGTGTTATGAATGAATACGGACATTCAAATAATAATTTATTGAAGAACTATTTAAATTTAGAAAGAGAACAAAAAATGAAATACATAGTCTTATTTATAACCACTTTAGTTGTCACTTTTTCTTTTTCACAGGAAAAAGAAAAACAAGATTTAGCTGCCTTAAAAAAAGCAAATAATTATGTGTTTCAAGGAAATCAATTGACTAATAGTGATGATTTTGTTGATGCTGAAATGGAATATAGAAAAGCTATTTCAGAACATCCAACGAGTGTAGAAGGCACCTATAATTTAGGAAATTCATATTATAAAAAAGGTAATTTTGATGAAGCACTGTATCGTCAGCAGCAAGTAATTGAAACAGCTACCTCTAAAGAAGAAAAACATAAAGCATTTCATAATATTGGAAATATTTTAATGAAGGGCAAAAAATGTAAAGAAGCCGTCGAAGCCTATAAAAATGCTTTACGAAATGATCCAACCGATGATGAAACACGTTATAATTTAGGTTTAGCAAAAGAATGTGCAGAACAGCAAAAAGATAAGCAAGACCAAAATAAGGACAACAAGGACAACAAGGACAACAAGGATAATAAGGATAAAAAGGACGATAAAAAAGACAAAGGCGATCAAGACAAAAAGGAAGGAGACGACAAAAAAGATGATCAAGGAAAGCCTAAAGATGACAAACAAGACCAAGGCAAAGGCGATAAAGAGAAGCAAGAAAATCAACAACCACAGCCCGGGAAATTATCCCAACAACAAATAAAAAGTTTATTGGAAGCCATGAACAACCAAGAGCAAAAAGTTCAAGAAAAAATAAATGCCGAAAAACGAAAAGGAGTTCAGGTTAAAACAGAGAAAGATTGGTAATAATTAATGGTAGATATTATATCTATTAATTTAAAAAAATGAAATCATTTAAGCACATAATAATAATTTTTGTAACGCTGTTTGTAAGTAGTACGACAATGGCTCAAGTAAAATTTGAAGCGAAGGTGAGCAAAAACAAACTTGGGGTAAATGAGCGTTTGCGCATTGATTTTGAAATGAATCAGGATGGTGACCATTTTAACCCACCAGATTTCAGCAATTTTATGGTTATTGGCGGCCCAAATCAATCCGTAAGTAATTCATGGATTAATGGAGTGCGTTCATTTACTAAAACATACAGTTATTTTTTAGCGCCAAAAAAACAGGGTAATTTCACCATCGATCAGGCAACTATTACTATTGACGGAGAAACCTATAAAACAATACCGGTAAAAATTGAAGTAACCTCTGCCGTAGAAATACCTAAAGACCCCAATGACCCTAATTATATAGCATCAGAAAATATTCATTTAATTGCCGAAATTTCAAAAACCAACCCTTATTTAAATGAGGCCATAACGGTTGTTTATAAACTATACGTGTCCCCAAATACGGGTGTCGATAATTGGCAGGAAATTGATAGTCCAAGATATAATGATTTTTGGAGTCAGAATATTGATATGCAAGGACAAAAAGTACAAACCGGAACTTATAATGGGGAAGATTATCGTTTTCTAGTGCTTAGAAAAACGGTTTTGTATCCTCAAAAATCCGGTAAATTAGATATTGAGCCATTAAGTTTAGATATAACGGTACAAGTGCCAACAAATAGGCGTGATATTTTTGGAAGACCTTTAATGGCCCAAGCACATAGAACAGTATCAGCTGGAAATAAAACGATTGATGTAAAACCTTTGCCAGAATTAGGAAAGCCAGCCGATTTTTCTGGAGCCGTTGGTGATTTTAGCTTTAATGTATCTATGTCCAAGACAGAACTTAAGGCATCAGAATCTTTTCAGGCAAAAGTTGAAGTAAAAGGGAAAGGAAATTTAAAACTCATCAAACTTCCTAAAATAGCCTTGCCAAGTTCTTTGGAAGTTTATGAGCCCGAACATAATGAAAATGTTCAAACTAATTTGGATGGCATGCAAGGAACTATTTCAGATACCTATACCATTGTGCCTCAATTTAAAGGTAAATATCCAACCCCTAGTATTTCGTTTTCATATTTTGATTTAAATACCAAAACCTACAAGCGGTTATCATCCCATGAAGTGGTTATTGATGTGTTGGATGGCCCTTTGAACAATTCAAATGAAAACGCCGTTTCATCAAGCGGTCTAAAACAGCAAGTGGTGTTAAGTAAAGATCAATTTGCGTTTATAAAAACAAAAACAAATTTCACAGCGATCAAACCGTCTTATTTCTTTCAAACCAAATTATTTTGGAGCGCCTTATTATTACCATTTCTAGCCATCCCATTGGCAATAGTCGTTAGAAGGAAAAAGACAGAACGGGATGCAGATATTGATGGGAATAGAATTAGAAACGCCAATAAACTGGCCAAAAAATATTTAAGTAGTGCCAAAAAAACACTTGGAAAAAAAGAAGCTTTCTACATTGCGTTGGAAAAAGCTTTGCATAATTACTTAAAAGCAAAATTGCATATTGAAACCAGTGATTTTAGTAAGGAAATCATAAAAAACTTATTGGGAGAACGAGGGGTCGATGCACAAACTATTGTGGATTTTATTAGCATTTTGGAAAACTGTGAATTAGCTAGATATACTCCTATCACGGTTGTAACCATGCAGCAAGATTATGATAAGGCCGCCAAAACAATTTCATTAATTGATAAACAAGCTAATTAATATGAAAACTATTGTATATATACTATTGGTTTTGTTCAGTACAGATTTTTATGCTCAAAATAACACTTTATTTGAACAAGGCAATAGTCTCTATAATCAAGGGAAATATGCTGAGGCCATAGATAAATATAAAGCCATACTTGGGACTAAAAATCATTCAGAAGCCCTATATTTTAATTTGGCAAATGCGCATTATAAATTAAATAATATTGCGCCAAGTATTTATTATTATGAAAAAGCATTGCAATTAGCGCCTAATGATACCGATATAAAAAACAATTTAGCATTTGCAAAGAACATGACCATCGATGCTATTGATGTGGTTCCAGATGCTGGATTTTCTAAGCTGATAAAAAAGGTAACTGGCATTATGAGCTTTGATAATTGGGCAAAAACAGCGGTATTGTCGGTTATTTTATTTGTGCTTTTATTTTTGACCTATTATTTCACATATTCTACATTAAAAAAGCGATTAGCATTTATTGGCAGTAACGTATTTCTTTTTTTAGCCGCAATCTCGGTGATGATTGCATTTCATAAATATACGGTTTACCAAAACGATAATGAAGCCATTGTTTTCGCACGGGAATCTACCGTAAAGAATGAACCCAACAGCAGAAGCAATGAGGTGTTTAGACTTCATGAAGGGACTAAAGTTAAAATTTTGGACACGGTTAACCATTGGAAAAAAATAAAGCTGGCCGATGGTAAAACGGGTTGGATTGAAAACGTAGATATTAAAGAACTTTAGTTTATTTAAATTATCTTTATCTAAATTAAATTTAGCTTAATGAATTTAGATAATGTTTTTAAAAATAACGAACTGTGGATTAAAGACCGACTTGCTTTAGATCCAGATTTTTTTACCAATTTAGGAAAAGGTCAAAATCCTGAACTCTTATTTATAGGCTGTTCTGATAGCCGCGTTTCTGCCGAAGAATTAATGGGCCTGGACCCAGGAGACGCCTTTATACACCGCAACATTGCCAATATGGTTATTAGTATAGACCTTAATGTTATGTCGGTTGTAAACTATGCTGTAGAAAACCTAAAGGTAAACCACGTCGTTGTTTGTGGGCATTATGAGTGCGGTGGTGTAAAAGCGGCGATGCAATCGGTCGATATGGGCATTTTAAACCCTTGGTTGCGTAATATCAGGGATGTATATCGAATTCATAAAAATGAGCTCAATGCGATTACCGATGAAGGCAATAAGTACGATCGACTTGTGGAACTTAATGTAAAAGAGCAATGCGTTAATCTTATTAAAACAGCGACCGTACAAAAAGCCTATAGAGACCGTGGATTAAAAGTACATGGTTGGGTGTTCGATGTACATACGGGCAAACTAATCAACTTAAAAATAGATTTTGAGAAGTATTTAAAAGACATCATGGAGATTTATCACCTGGATTAAAAAATAAAGAGCGATTAAATTACGTCTTCAGTATTGTCATTAATATCCTCGTCACCTAAAGGTTTGCCGTTAACAATTACCTTTGGGAACAGGGTTGGTATTAGCGATTTTACAGGATTATAAAGGACA
>CAXBHA010000307.1:0-4232 GCA_963974955.1 uncultured Yeosuana sp.
CAGGTGTACTTCACTTTGACATTCGGTAGAACAGCACTTTTCATGTTTAGCCGCACATTCGGGGCATTGAAGAAAGAGCAGGTTGCAAGCTACATTAGCACAATTCACATGCGTATCGCACTTGGCTCCGCACTGATGGCAGTGAGAAATTATTTCCGAAGAAATGCTTTCGCCCAATCGCTCATCGAAGACAAAGTTTTTACCGTGAAATTTATTAGGTAGCTCACGGGTTTTGATCTGACGGGCATAGTCGATAATACCACCGTGTAGTTGATTAACATCCTTAAAACCATGATGTTTTAAGAAGGCCGAGGTTTTTTCGCAGCGAATTCCCCCTGTGCAATAGAGCAAGACTTTTTCATTCTCTTTACCCTCTAGTTTTTTTAATACTTCGGGAAGTTCATCTCTAAAAGTTTCCGCATCGGGTAAAATGGAATTTTCGAAATGCCCAATTTCGCTTTCGTAATGATTGCGCATATCCACCAAAACCGTTTTTTCGTCTTCAATAAGTATATTGAATTCTTCGGCTCCTAAGTGAATCCCTTTGTTGGTGACATCAAATGTGTGGTCGTTTAAACCATCTGCCACTATTTTATCACGAACTTTAACTTTTAGTTTTAAAAAGGATTTGTTGTCCTGTTCAATCGCAATATTTAAGCGAATTCCTTTTAAAAAAGTAATACTATCCAGATGTTCTTTAAATTCATTGAACCGATCAGCAGGAAGTGATAACTGAGCGTTAATACCTTCGTGAGCGACGTAAATGCGCCCTAGAACATCTAAAGAATTCCATGTAATAAATAAGTGATCCCGAAAAACTCGAGGGTTGCCAATTTTGGCATATTGATAAAAAGAAAGCGTCAATCGATTTTTTCCTGCTTCATCGATTAATTCTGCTCTTTCTTTTGCGCTTAATGTATTGTACAGTTGCATGCTATACCAATGTGTTAAGGTTAAAGAATTCCCATCCTAACCTTCCCAAAGGGAAGGGAAATGAGACTAAAGGGCAAAGGTACATTTTTTTAAAAAACCTAAACTATATCTCACAAAAAAAGCACTTTACAATGTGTAAAGTGCTTTTTAATCAATAATCAATTTTGAGTTAGTCAACTTAAAATGTTATTGTGATAAATTTTATAGCAAAATTTTTCCCATTTTACTATTAGATGCAAAAAGTGCAAAAAGGTTGCGTTATAAAATTGTATTGTCCCAAAAGAAGTATTATTTTAGCCTACATAACTTCAGAAATAAAAAATTTAAATGAGCAACGACAAAGAAGCTAAATTAAAAGCACTTAAACTAACATTAGATAAATTAGATAAAGCCTACGGAAAAGGAACTGTAATGAAAATGAGTGATTCCGCAGTTGTTGATGTTGATGCTATTTCATCGGGTTCACTCGGGTTGGATATTGCATTGGGCGTTGGAGGGTATCCTCGAGGACGTGTTATTGAAATTTACGGACCGGAATCATCAGGAAAAACAACCTTAACATTACATGCCATTGCAGAAGCACAAAAAGCTGGTGGTATTGCCGCGTTTATTGATGCAGAACATGCATTTGATAGATTTTATGCACAAAAATTAGGTGTTGATATTGATAACTTGATTATATCGCAACCAGATAACGGTGAACAAGCTCTTGAAATTACCGATAATTTAATTCGCTCTGGTGCTATCGATATTGTGGTAATAGATTCGGTAGCAGCTCTTACACCAAAAAGTGAAATAGAAGGTGAGATGGGCGATTCTAAAATGGGTTTACATGCCCGTTTAATGTCGCAAGCCTTAAGAAAGTTAACGGGATCTATTAGCAAAACCAATTGTACCGTGATTTTTATAAATCAGTTACGCGAAAAAATTGGGGTTATGTTTGGAAATCCTGAAACCACTACTGGTGGAAATGCATTAAAGTTTTATGCGTCTGTACGTTTGGATATTAGACGTTCAACTCAAATTAAAGAAACCGACGGCAACGTTACCGGAAATAAAACAAAAGTAAAAGTGGTTAAAAATAAGGTAGCTCCTCCTTTTAAAACTGCAGAATTTGATATTATGTATGGCGAAGGCATCTCTAAAGTTGGTGAAATATTAGATATTGCTGTGGAGCATGAGATTGTAAAGAAAAGTGGCTCTTGGTTTAGTTATGATGATACTAAACTTGGGCAAGGACGAGATGCTGTTAAAGCACTTATAAAAGATAATCCCGAACTTCAAGATGAACTTGAGGCTAAAATAAAGGCCATTTTAAAAGCCGCCAAACAATAGATAAGAATCCCGATGAATCGGGATTTTTTGTTCTAATACGCAACCTTTTAAACATCTTCGCACCTAAAAGAAAAAGTTATTAGAACAAAAAATTGTTATGAAACGATTATTTATTCTTAGTTTAACATTAATTTTATTTGCTTCTTGTAGTTTACAAGACGACGGAAGGGATTATACGTTAGATAAATTACCTGTTGAAAGTGTTGACATACCTGTTTCGTTTACTTTAGGTGAAACCTACCCAATAACGGTCCGTTATTTTAGACCATCAACTTGTCACGCGTTCAAAGATTTTTACTATTTAACACATAATAATGAACGCACTGTTGCGGTTATAAATTATGCTTATAATGGTGCCAATTGTGCCGATCTTCAAGATGAATTAGTAGAAGCAACCTTTAACTTTATAGTTACAAGTAATGGTAGTTATATATTTAAATTCTGGCAAGGGGTAGATGAAAATGATGTTGATCAGTACCTCACCATTGAAGTGCCAGTAGAAAACTAAACTAAGTGTTAATTAATTCGTATTTAATTTGGGTTTGGAACAACTCATAGAAAATTGTAAGATTAATGATACTAAAGCACAAAGCGAATTATACAAACTCTTTTCGGGTAAACTATTTTCGATTAGCTTAAAGTATTCAAGAAACTATGCCGAGGCGGAAGATAATTTGCAGGATGCCTTTTTAACTATTTTTAAAAAAATCGAACAGTATAAACACAAAGGCTCTTTTGAAGGTTGGTTGAAAAGAATTACTATTAATACAGTTTTACAACGCTACCGGAATGAAAAAGTTTTTGACATTATTAACGAAGAGGTTACTGAAGATATTGAATTAGATATTGATGAAGATGATGTCTCTATTGATTATCTTTTAAAGATTATTCAGGAATTACCAGACCGTTACAGATTGGTTTTTAACCTGTATGTTTTGGATGATTATTCTCATAAAGATATTGCTGAGATGCTGAAAATAAATGTAGGTACCTCAAAATCGAATTTAGCACGAGCTAGACAGATATTGAAGAAAACCATTGAAGATTATAAAGTAACAAGACATTTACAATCGTTACGATGAAAGAAAAAAAACACATAGACCGGTTATTTCAGGAACGCTTTAAAGATTTTGAAGTGGCTCCTAAAAATGCCGTTTGGGAAAACATTGCTTCCCAATTAAATAAAAAGAAGAAAAAACGCAGAATTATTCCTGTTTGGTGGCGCTATGCAGGTGTTGCTGCACTATTGGCGTTGTTATTTACTGTTGGAGACATCTATTTTAATAACAATACGATGGTGCCAGCAAACCAAGTTGTTGACACAAAAGATTCCTTTCCTTCCAAATCAAGTAATACAAACGATTATAATAAGGTAAATAAAACATCTAACCCTATTATTGCTGATACTAAAGAAAATAATGTATTGGAAAATCTTAACAACAATGAAAAGAAACAAGATCCTGTTAATACATCGACATCATCTATAATAGCAAATTCAACATCTGAAATATCAAAATTAAATAGTACTAATTCCACTACAGAAATAATGACGTCACCCAATGTTTCTCAAGAATCATTGATAGATAGACCCAATGAAATAGCGGATAATTCAGAAGAAAAAAACAAACAGAATTTACCAATTGATGACTCTACAAATAATATTAAAAACGCCATTGAAAAAAACACCAATATAAAAAATAATGCTCCTGTAGTTGCCAACACCAAAAATGAAGGGATCGATTCTACAACTAATATTGCACCAATAAAGAAATCACTCTCTATTGAAGACGCACTGGCTAAAACGAAAACTGATGAAGAAGAAGATAACATCTCAAACAAATGGAGCATCACACCAAATGCGGCACCCGTTTACTTTAATAGCCTTGGTCGAGGATCTTCCATTGATTCTCAATTTAATGATAACTCTAAAAGCGGCGAAGTTAATATGAGTTATGGTGTAATAG
>CAXBHA010000308.1:0-4223 GCA_963974955.1 uncultured Yeosuana sp.
ATGCCGTATTTGGCAATGAATGGATTTTAATTTTTTTATATTCAAGATTACTAAATACTTTGTGAAATTCCTTGAGCATATAGCCCCAGGCATCCCCGTCGTTTGGTACCATTTTTTGCATCAATCCTATGGTAATATTTACTTCGTCTGAATCTACAATATTGATACTGCCAAGGTAGGCCGGTGTATTTTTAAATTCCTTTTTTTCTGATAAAAACCGACTCATTTCATAGTCCGGATTTTTATCGGCATAGATGCGCCTGAAAAATTTTAAAACGTATTTGCCGTTATAAACTATTGAGGTATTGCTTTGTTCCAACCCCATAAACCGTGATGATTCATAGGTTACATTATTTAAAAGATAACTTTTATGGTACTGTACTTTTGTTGTGTCTTTTGGTAGTGCAGTTAGAATTCGTTCAAAAACCAGTTTTCTAAACGATTCCAAGTTTGTAGCATCGATGATAAACCCCTGATTTCCATGAATACTTATGGGTAGGATTCTGTCCTGTTGCGCAAAATTTTCATCGGTTACAAATGCAATGGGTAAAAAGTAATGTTGATAAAAAGCCTCAACAAAATCAATTTCAAGAATGAGGCCGTAATACACTTCGCCAAACTGTTGAATTCTAAAGTATTCAGATAGCTCAATATATTTTATCTTACTAGCTTTTCCGCCGTACCAGCGTTGTTTTAAAATATAATCCCCCAAAACATCAGAAAGAAAAACGTTGACAAATTTTTTATTTTCCAATAATTCTTCCCAATTATCATCAAAGTTAAAAGCCTGTACTACGGACGTTTTTATTTCCTTTTTTTTGGACATGGTTATTTGTTTATCTTAAAAATATGAAATGGCAATGTAGGGTGCAATTCCACAAAGTTCCATTCGCTATACCAATTATATACACTTCCCGTTACAAGGTCCTGCACTTGTAGTTGATTGCCTTGACTTATTTTTAAATCAGACAAAGGTAATTGCACCGAGCCCTGTTGTGCATAATAGGGGTCTAAACTAATAATGATTAAAAGCTCATTGGTTTTGCTGTCATCCCATTTATAAAACGCCATTAAATTAGAGTTTTCTATATAACAAAACTTGATGTTATTCGTTTGTTGAAGCGCTTCGTGTTGATTACGAATTTGATTAATTTTTGAAATGACGGTTGTTAACTTATTTTCCTTATTCCAGTTATAGTGAGTCATTTGAAACTTTTCTGAATTTAAATATTCTTCTTTTCCTGGAATTGCCTCGTCAATCATATATTCAAATACAGGACCATAGATGCCTATATTGGAACTTAACGTTGCCGCTAACACATAGCGTTGTATATATTTTGATTCATTGGCTCCTTGTAAATGATATGGATTAATATCTGGTGTATTTGGCCAGAAATTAGGCCTCATGTATTCACGTTGATCGGTTTTTGTTAATTCTTCAATATATTCAATAAGTTCTTGCTTATTATTTCTCCAAGTGAAATAGGTATAGGATTGTGTAAACCCTTGTTTTCCTAGTTGCTGCATAACTTTCGGCCTTGTAAAAGCCTCGGCAAGAAATAACACATCGGGATGTTTGGTTTTTACTTGGGTAATTACCCAATTCCAAAAATAATAGGGTTTGGTGTGTGGGTTGTCCACTCTAAAGATATTAACACCACAATCTATCCAATACAACAAAATATCTAAACATTCTTGCCACAGGTTTTTATAGTCCTCATTTTCCCAGAAAAGGGGTAAAATATCCTGATATTTTTTCGGTGGATTTTCAGCATATTGCACCGTACCATCAGGACGCCATTTAAACCATTTTGGGTGTTCTTTTACCCAAGGATGGTCTGGTGCCGCCTGTAGTGCATAATCCATAGCAACTTCCAGATTGTATTCTTTTGCTTTTTTAACGAGTGCTTTAAAATCTTCAACCGATCCTAATTGTGGATGAATAGCCGTGTGACCTCCAAGGTGAGAGCCAACGCCCCAAGTGGAGCCAACATCGCCTTCATAAGCCGTTGGGGTGTTATTTTTGCCTTTTCTATTAACTTCACCTATAGGATGTATTGGCGGTAAGTATAAGGTGTCAAATCCCATTTTAGCAACTCTTGGAAGCAAGCGTTCACAGTCTTTAAAGGTTCCGTGTACGCCTTCGTGCTCTGAAGCAGAACGAGGGAAAAATTCATACCACGTGCTAAAACGTGCTTTTAATCTATCGACATAAACCTGATAATCTTTTGAAGTGTTGGCATGTGTTTTTTGTGGATGTTTTGTGAAAATTGTGTGTAGCCTTTTGCTAGTGGCTTCTTTTATGGCTTCTCCATAATGTTTCTCAAGGCCGAAAATTTTCTGTAAATGCTCTAGATATAAGGCGTCATTACCAGATTCTTTTTTTAAAACATCTTTAATAAATGGAATACCCTCAAGTAATTCTAACTTAACATGCTGTTTGTCTTGAATTTTTCTTTCAATACCATGTTGCCAATTGAGGGCATGATCAACCCAGCCTTCAACTTTATAGCTGTAATAGCCTTGTTTTGTAACTGTAAAAGACCCCTTCCATTCGTCATTTATAACGTGATGCATGCGCGCTTCATGCCATTTCTTTTCACTTTCATGTTTAAATAAAACAGATGCGGCTATCACATCATGGCCATCTACTAATACATTGGCATCAATCGCTACTATTTCATTTACAACGCGTTTAATATAGTAATCGCCATTATTGATTTTTGGGTAAACGGTATCAATTACAACTCTTCTTTGATCTTGCATGTTTGATTGATTTTGAGTCAGCGAAATTATAAAATCTAAATTAAATGGTATAGCCTTTTGGGATTATGGCTCCTTTTTTAATAACTACAATACCCTCTTTTATAACATACATATCTGTCTCTTTGTCTTCCAAATGCTTGCCTCCATTAATGGTTACATCATCACCAATACGGCAATTTTTATCAACGATAGCGTTGTTTATATAGCAGCGCTCTCCAATTCCCATGAGAATATTGATATGATAGTTTTCAATTTCTTCAAGGGTTTCATAATCGTCACAACCCATCATATAGGTGTTAACTACGGTGGTGTCTTTTCCAATTCGTGAGCGAATACCAATCACAGATCTCTCAATTTTAGCAGCTGCAATAATACATCCTTCAGCAATAACTGTTTTGTTTAAAGTGGTGCCGGATATTTTTGTAGTGGGCAACATACGGGCTCTGGTATATACTCTTTTCTCGTTGTTGTATAAATCGAAATGTGGAATATCATCAGTTAGGCCAAGATTGGCTTCAAAGAAGGAGTCAATGTTTCCTATATCTGTCCAGTAACCTTCAAATTGATAGCTTAACGTTTTATGTTGGTCTATTGAACTTGGAATAATTTCTTTTCCAAAATCATTGGTTGAAGGGTTGTTCATGAGTTCAATTAGTAAATCTCTATTAAAAATATATATCCCCATGGAGGCCAGATAATTTCGGCCTTGATTTTTCATCTCGTCACTTACTTCTGAGGTCCATTCTGGGAGCAAACCAGCATCTGGCTTTTCAATAAATGAGGTTACCACATTTTCGTCACTAGCTTTTAATATCCCAAAAGAGGTAGCGTCCTTGGCATTAACAGGAATAGTAGCAATAGAAATTTCCGCATTGCTTTCAATATGTGCATTAACCATTAATCTGTAATCCATTTGATATAACTGATCACCGGACAATATGAGCACATATTCAAAATCATGTCTTAAAAAATGATGCATACTTTGCCTAACGGCATCGGCCGTTCCTTGAAACCATGTTTTATTCGTAGGGGTTTGTTCGGCAGCTAACACATCTACAAAAGCACTGCTAAAAAAACTAAAGTGGTAGGTGTCTTTGATGTGACGGTTTAACGAGGCCGAATTAAATTGCGTAAGAACAAACATGCGCTTTATTCCTGAATTGATACAATTTGATATAGGAATATCTACAAGTCTGTATTTACCAGCAATAGGAACCGCTGGTTTTGACCGTTGATGTGTTAACGGATATAATCTTGAACCTTGACCACCACCTAATATGATAGATAAAACCTTGCTATTCATGTTTGTTTTTTTATGGAGTTATAAATTGTGATTTGCAAAGCATGCTTTATTGAAAAATGCCATGTGTTAATTTACAATTATTTTTTTAAATATTAGCACGGTTGTTTTTAAATTGAATGTCCGTATTCATTCATAATACCATTTTTGCCGTTCA
>CAXBHA010000309.1:0-4221 GCA_963974955.1 uncultured Yeosuana sp.
AGACTTTTTTGAGTGGAGTAAAGGATGATTTGCGATTAAATATTATATAAACTAAAACTAAATTTTCTTAAGCAAAAGACAGTTAATGACTTTAAGGAACAAGAAGCATTTTAGTTTATTAAACTATGAATTTCAAATTTCAGTTATAAAAAATAATATAACCTTAAACCAAATATCATGAAAAAAGTACTCGTATTTATTTATGGAATCATTGCTTATTTTATATTTCTAATCGCATTTCTATATGCCATAGGTTTCGTCGGAAACCTTTTCGTACCCAAATCGATAGATACTGGGGAAGAAATTCCATTTGTGACTGCCCTACTGATAAATGTAGGTCTGATGAGTCTTTTCGCTATTCAGCATAGCGTTATGGCGAGGCCGGCTTTTAAGGAATGGTTTACTAAATATATTAATCCGGCTATTGAACGAAGTACTTATGTTTTGTTATCTAGCCTTTTATTAATCTTGATGTATTGGAAATGGCAACCAATGGCCTCCATTGTTTGGGATACCGAAGGTTTAGTATCCTCTGTTATAATGGTGGTATTCTTTTCAGGTTGGTTGATAGTTTTTCTATCCACTTTTATGATAAGTCATTTTGAACTTTTTGGCCTGACTCAAATCTATCAAAATTTTAAAAACGAATCATTGACCATTCCTAAATTTCAGGTCAATTGGTTTTATAAATTAGTAAGACATCCGATAATGTTGGGCTTCATCATCGCCTTTTGGGCCGCACCAACAATGACTTTTGGCCGTCTTTTGTTTGCTGCAGTTACAACAGCCTATATTTTAATTGCTGTTAAATATTTAGAAGAAAAAGATTTGAGACATCTAATTGGGAAAGATTATGAAGCTTACCAAAAAAATGTACCCATGATTATTCCGTTTACCAAATTTAAAAAAGGGTAAAAAAAATCCACAACATAAAAGAGAACTTCTATTATTTACCAAAAATAATTTTGCAACTAATATTAGGCTGAAATACCCATGACTTTTTCACACGGGGTTGTAGGATAAATTCATCTTTTGAAGTATAACGCTTTATGTAGTTTCCTAAGGTAAAAGTCATTTCTATACGACCATTAGGTATAATCTGCTGTCTGCCCGTATCGTTTTGGGTTGAAACTCCAAATTTCAATAACAATTCGCACGAGAATTCAAATCTGTATTTGGTTGGAACGTCTGATAGTTCATGAATTAATTGATATGTATTAAATATTCAATAAGGTACATAATCTACACAAGTTATGCTGGAATGTAAATATGAAAGGTAGCACCTTCATTTACGATACTTTTTGCCGAAATATGACCTTTATGGTTTTCAATTATTTTTCTTACGATTGCAAGTCCAATGCCAGTACCTGTGTATTCATCGTTACTATGTAATCGTTGAAACACTTCAAATATTTTTTCACTGAATTCTTGCTCGAATCCTATACCATTATCGGAAAAGCGAATGTGGCAGTATTTCTTATTGTTATCTAAGGTTTCTATGTCCAGATCTTTACCTTTTACATGCTCGCAATCAATCTTAATTACTAATGGTTGATCTTCGCGAGCAAACTTAATTGAGTTACTTATTAAATTGTGTATAATTTGTTTGAACTGTATGGGGATAATTCTAACCTTGCATTGGATATTCAAATTGAAAGTAACCTCATTATTTTTTAAATCTTCACTTAACGTTTCTTGTACATCTTCAATTACTTCGTTAAGATTAAAAATTTCGAAGGTTATATCTTCAACTTTTGTTCTAGAATATGCAAGTAGATCTTGAATTAGTGTTTGCATCCTAAATGCAGCTTTCTGCATTCTTGTAAAATCATGTTTTGCCCTATCTGATAAACTTTCGAATTCTGTTTCTAGAATACGAGAGGCGAATATTTGAATTTTACGCAACGGTTCTTGTAAATCATGACTAGAGATATATACAAACGACTGTAGCTCTTTATTCATTTTTTCAAGATCTACATTTTTATGCTGTAGTTCGTTGGTTCGTATTTGAACAATCTTCTCTAATTCGTTGGTGAACATTTTTTGCTCTTGAATATCGGTGCTGGTACCTACCCACATCCTTATATTGCCGTCAATATCCTTTTGTGGAATAGCACGACTTAATTGCCACCGGTATTCTCCTATTGCATTTCTAAAGCGATGCTCAAATAAAAAGTCTTTTCCTGTACTTATGGCTTCTGTCCAGAGTCTGATGTTTTCTTCTCTATCATCAAAATGAACAATTTGAATCCACCCATCTTTATAAACTTTTTCAGGCGTTAATCCTGAGAAATCAAAAACCGACTTATTAAAATAATTTAAGTTTCCTTTGGCATCAGATGTCCAAACAAATTGGGGCATAGAATCTGCCAATAGTCGGAATTTTTCTTCTCGCTCTAAAAGCTGTTGTTGAAAATTACGCTCTTCAGTAATATCTCGTACAGTACCCAGCAATCTTATTGGGTTTTTATCTTCATCGTAGAATATTTTTCCCTTTGCATCAATCCAATGTATCGACTGGTCTTTCCATATTACCCGAGATTGATACCTTAAAGTTCCTTCCTTAAAAGCCGTTTCAAATGCATCTTTTCGTAAATCTAAATCATCTGGGTGAATATTATTCACCATAACATCATACGTTAAGCTTGTTTCATTATCAAAACCTAAAATTTCATAACATCTATTAGAAGCTATAATGTCATCCGTTCTTAAGTCAACATCAAATACCCCTAGCTCACTAGCTTCGATAATTAGACTCAGCTTTTCTTCGTTTTCCTCAATTACATGTTTTGCCTTTACCATTGCTGTTACTTCGGTAGCAACGGCCATGATGCCAGTAATTTTATTATTCTCTTTTAAGGGATGATAAACAAAATTAAAATATTTTGTTTCAGGGGTGCCTTGGGTGTTTAAAACTACTGGAAATTCATAACCATGAAAAGCATCACCAGTTTTATATATGTCAGCAATTATAGGTTCAATAATAGTTTTGACCTCGGGCAAGCTATCAAATAGTGGGCATCCTATAAAATCTTCATTAGCTTTTTCTATAATCTCTAGGTAATTTTGGTTAGCAATTTCTACAATATTGTCAGGTCCTCTAAAAATGGTTATGCCTAGTGGCGCTTGCATAACCATATTTCTAAATCTCTTTTCACTTTCTTCGATCTTAATTTTAGCTTCGTGTAATTCAGTTACATCTGCAGCAGTATTCATTACTGCATATACTTTGCCAGATTCATCGAATAGGGGAGTAAAGCTATAATTGAAAAAGAACGTTTTTAAAATACCATCTATTCTTAAATCAACTTTTTGATTCTTAGCATGAAAAGGAATCCCTGTATGGAATACTCCACGAACTTGACTGAATATTTGTTGATTTTCTAATTCTGGTAAGATATCTGAATATAATTTACCAACTACATCATTCCCTTTTCCCCAAGCATCCATAATGGACTGATTTGCCAATGAAATGAGCATTTCGTCTCCTACATATACGGCTATTGGGAAAGGGGCACTTTCGACCAAGGCTCGTATATTTTGTTCACTTTCCCTTATCTTATTATTTAAAAGTGCTTGCGTGGTTACCTCTGTCGCAATGATACCAAGACCATTAATATTTTTTTCTGAATCTCTCTGCGGATAAATGATGAAGTTGTAATATTTCGTCTTAGCTACACCGTCTTGTACTAAATATAGAGGAGTTTCTAATGCGGTAAAAGGATTGCCGCTTTCATAGACATCTTTAAATATTGTGTCATAACCCTGGTCTATCAATTCTGGCAATAATTTAAAATATGGAGTTCCAATAACATTTTTACCTTTTCCCCAATACTCAATTATAGTATTATTGGCAATTGTTATTATTAAATCTTCACCAGATAAAATGGCAATAGATGAGGGTGATGACTGTATTAGATTATGATAACGGATTTCGCTTTCTTCTACCTTCTTTCTTGCCAATACACGCGTAGTTACATCTTCTAGCGTACCATTTAAGCGATAGGCAATAGTATCATCATTAAACCATGCTCTACCTTTAGCATGTAAAATAATTTCTTTTTTGTTGATTAAGTTATTGATTCTAAATTCAATATCATAACTGCCGCCCGATGAATAATCTAATGCTATTTGAATTTCAGAGGCCACTCGATCCCTATCTTGTTCATTGATGGCATTAAGCGCTTCTGTTAATTCAAGCTCATTCTTATGAGGTAACCC
>CAXBHA010000310.1:0-4218 GCA_963974955.1 uncultured Yeosuana sp.
GTAGGCGATATTCCTAATGTACTAGCTGGATTAGATGCTAAGATAGTTTGGAACGAAGCCGAAGGAAATGCTTATGCAGATGGCAACCCATACATTGGTCCCGATGCCGTTTTAAATGGTGTTTTTGCCCGTGTAGGTGGAGAATGGGATGGCTTTAAACTTGTAAATATTGAATTACATGACATGTCAAACAATCAGGTGCTTGCCACTTTAAGATATAATGGAACCTATAAAAAAACCAATAAATCCATTGATGCACAAGTGGCGCATCTGTGGACTCTTAAAGATGGAAAAGTAATTGCTTTTCAACAATATGTAGACACTAAGCAACTTAATGATGCTATTGGAAAGTAAGGAATTAAAAACATAAAACTTTTAACTGCAACCCTTAGATAAAAAAATGATATACTACTGGCTTCACATTATATACATTTTTGTTTTTTCAAAATTATTTTGGAGCAAAGTCGATCTAACATCCAATCAATCCAGAAAACGGATCGTTAGCATTTTGGATTGCGACACTTTTAGGTACATGGCAAACTCCAAATATCTATATTACATGGATTTGATCCGGTTCGAAAAAATGTTCCGCTCCAAACTCTATGCGAATACGGTAAAAAAGGGAATGTTCGCGGTTCTGGGTTCCCAAAAGATCATTTATAAAAAGCCTTTAAAAAGATGGACCTTTTTTAAGATTACATTGGTCCTGGAAGGATGGGATGACAAATGGGTTTACCATAAACAAATTTTTGAACAGAACAACCAAATCTGTGCCATTGGATATACCAAAGCCGCTTTTTGGAAAAACAAAAAAGCACAGGACATGAAAAGGATCCTGAAAAATTGTGGCGTCACCGCAACTGAAATGAAGATACCGCCCGAAATACAACATGTTTTTGAAACGGATTATCAGCTTTTAAAAAGTTCACAACCAAAAAACAAGTAATATGGAAAGAATGAAAACGCTGGCATCAAAAATAAAGTACATCCTTCCGGGGCACGATGCCTTGGTGTTTTCAAGATTTCCGGAAGTGGGCAAAGGGATTTATTAAAATAAACTAAAAACAAGCACCATGATTAAACTAACAGTACTTTACGGACATCCAACGGACATTTAAACATTTGAAAACTATTATGCCAATAACCATTTGCCCATAGCGGCAAAAATGAAAGGACATGAGAAGATGGAACTCACCAAATTTTCAAGTGCGCCCGATGGCGGAAAACCGGCTTACTACCGCATGGCAGAATTCTGGTATTCCAGTCCGCAAGCCATGCAGGAGGCCATGAGCTCCCAAGAAGGAAAAGCCACTGCCGGCGATCTTTCAAATTTTGCGACCGGCGGTACAACGTTTTTGGTGGGTATGGTTGAATAATTAAAAAACAGTGTATAGATACCCCATTTTTGGACTTTTATAAATGGAAAAGGAATTGAATTTCAACAATATGTAGATCCTAAGCAACTTAATGATGCTATTTAAAAATAAGTTTAAAATATCCTCAAATCTTTTAATAGACCCAAGAAAAAAACAAAATCAATTAAAAATGTAAATTATGAAAACAACAAAATTATTTGACCTTACTGGAAACGTGGCCATAGTTACTGGAGGAAATGGCGGTATTGGTCGTAGCATAGCCATAGGTTTAGCACAATCAGGGGCCTCGGTGGCCATATTTGGACGTAACGAAGAAAAAAACAAATCGACACTTGCAGAATTGAAGGCTATAGGAATTCCCGCAATGGCAATTAAAATTGATATAACAAAACGAACTCAATTAGCACCTGCTGTAAAAAAAGTGGAGAAAGAATTAGGTAATGTGAGTATTTTGGTTAATAATGCTGGAATTGCAGTATTGAGCGGTGGAATTCTTAATGAAACAGAAGAAGAGTGGGACAACGTAATTGAAACACAACTTAACGCTGTTTTTTTATTATCTAAACTGGTAGCTAAATCAATGGCTGATAAAAAGCATGGTAAAATTATAAATATTGGAAGTATGTATTCATTCTTTGGATCTAGTATAGTTCCCTCTTATAGTGCAGCAAAAGGAGCTATAATTCAGTTAACAAAATCAATGGCAGTTGAGTTAGCAATTTATAATATTCAAGTTAATGCCATTGCTCCTGGATGGTTCGAAACCGATATGACCGCTGCAGTCAAAACAATGCCTGATCTTTATAATGAAATAATTTTAAGGACACCTGCTGGTCGTTTTGGGTTAACAGAAGAACTGGCGGGGACAGCGGTGTTCCTAGCATCAAAAGCTTCAGACTTTGTAACCGGTGAAACCATTCGTGTGGATGGTGGTTACGCCATCCGATAATAATTTAACATACTAAGTAAAACAAAACATGATGACACCATCTAATAGTAAAAAAAGACTAGACGGCAAGATAGCACTGATAACAGGCGCCACCGGCGGCATAGGCGAAGCCACGGCTAAACGATTTCTGGAAGAAGGAGCGAGCGTGATGCTTGTTGGGCGTTCTTTGCAAAAATTAAAGGAAACGCGCGACCGTCTTTCCAATTTTAACAATATGGCGCATTTTGTGGCCGATGTTACGGACGAAGCTGCGGTTGCAGCAGCGGTTGAAGCCACCGTAAAAATATTTGGAGGTATGGATATTTTGTTGGCCAACGCCGGAACGGAAGGCAAATTCGCCCCTATCGAAACCCTAACGCTTAACGACTTTGAAAGCGTACTCCGCACCAATGTAACGGGTGTATGGCTGTCCATGAAATATGCCGTTGAGCCATTGAAGAAACGCGGTGGCGGTTCAATAATTGCGCTGTCGTCAATAGCGGGAATGATCGGTTCGCCAACAATGTCACCATATATCGCCAGCAAACATGCCGTTTTTGGTTTGGTAAAAACGGTAGCACTCGAATTGGCAACTTCAAAAATCCGTGTCAACGCCATAGGCCCAGGCCCCATTGACAACAGAATGATGCGCTCGCTCGAATCACAATTTAATCCCGAAGACCCAGCTGCTGGACACGATTTTGTGTTATCACTTGTGCCAATGGGTAGATACGGTACCAATGAAGAGGTTGCCAACCTTGCCTTATTTCTGGCTAGTGACGAATCAACCTTCTGTACAGGTGGCATCCACATGATAGATGGCGGATTTATTGCAGGGTAATTCCATTTTATAACGAGAAGGAATAATAAATAAACTATAAAAAAAGCAAAATGAAAAACACATGTAGTTCTCACATTATATTGATACTGATTATTTTTATTATGAAATCAAACATCATAACTGCACAAGGTTCCATTGGAGTAAATGATACAGGGAAAACGCAAACCCTAAATAAAAACTGGTCCCAAGATGAAGAAGATGTCAAAGCTACGGTAGATCAATTTTTGATCGTTGCCGGAAACTATGACCTCGTTGCCATGGCAGAAATGATGGCCCATAAAGCGAGCCTTGCAATCGCAAGGTTCAAAGACGGTGGATGGACGACCGAAACCATGCTCATGGACGATTATTTTGAGGCTGCAAAAAACTCAAAAAACCGTCCTTACTACGAGCCTCTCAACAACTACATCATTCATGTGACCGAAGGCCATTTGGCATTTTTAAAAGCTGACGGTTTACTGCACGCTTATGGCATTCCGCTTAAGAACAATATAGACTATTTTACATTGATTAAGGAAAACGGTATTTGGAAATTCGTAAACTTATCCTTTACCTCCACACCAATTCCAACGGATCAACAAACCTATGATACCATGGCGTTTGCAAAAGGGTATGCACAAGCTTGGTGCAGCCAAAAACCCGATTTTGTCGCATCTTTCTTTTCCGAAGATGGATCATTATCAGTGAACAATGGTGATGCCGCAGTTGGAAGAACAGCAATAACCGAGGTAGCAAAAGGCTTTATGGATGCATTTCCCGATATGATCGTAACCATGGACCGTTTGCTCACAACGCCAAAAGGTTTCGAGTTTCATTGGACATTGACCGGCACCAACACAGGGCCGAACGGCACCGGAAAAAAAGTAAAAATAAGCGGTTTTGAGATTTGGCAGCTCGATGAAAATGGCCTTATAAAAAAATCCAAAGGCAGTTTTGATTCTGAAGAATATAACAGGCAGCTCAAATTTGGCGCAGTAGATTAATAGCAGTAGATTAATATGATATTTTTAACATTGAACTCATTAACTGGAAAGTTGTAGGCGAACAATTTTTCTACTCGATGTAAAACAGGA
>CAXBHA010000311.1:0-4215 GCA_963974955.1 uncultured Yeosuana sp.
CAGCAACTCGACCTGTTAAGATACAAGACCCTAAAAAAGTACCTTCTAATGATCTCGACCCATGAATGCCACCACCTCCAAATCCGGCAGACTCGCCTACAGCATATAAGCCTGTGATGACATCACCATCTTTATTAATGACTTGTGAATTTAGGTTAGTAGGTATGCCTCCCAAGCTTTTTCTACTCAAAATATATTGTTTTACTGCAATTAATGGCCCTGCTTTAGGATCTACTATTTTTTGAAATTTTGAAGTTCTTATTTTATCGCCTCTATACAATCTGAAATTAACTAATCGTCTTAACTGTTCATCATTGAAATACGATTTTCCTCTATCAATTTCATCGTCATAATTTTGCAGATCTTTTGTAAGAATCTCCAAATCCACTACGTCATTATTGCCTTGTTGATTCATTTTTTTTACGAGCTCATCAATAGTGTCGGCAACTACAAAGTGGTCCGATTCAGCAATCAATCGGTTTACTAATGCTTTATTGCCGAATAAAACGTCTTTTACCAAGGTTAATTTATCCATATTCCTGAAAGCAGTCATATATTCTGATCCAGAAACCGCTAATTCTTTAATGGCAATTTTCCAGTTCATAATATTCCATGAGTACTGATGCTTTGTTTTTAGTATATTTTCCACAAAAAACGAAGTATCGGTATAAGCAACTAGGGGTGGGTGAAACCTCTTTCCGGTGGAATCGACCCAAATTGCAGATCTGGGTGGAACCAGGCTTAAACCATCCCTGAATTTTCCTTTTTCTGGGTTTGGAGCAGGAATTCCAGCGGCATAGTGCCATTGCCTATTTAAGTTGGTAGCATGTATTCCTTTTTGTTCTAAATCTAAATGTATCGTTCCATCGGCATATTTATGGGATCCATTTAATAACGTATCTGGTGGAGTACGGTGATTGGGATGCCAATGTTTCTTGACCAGCTCCAAATCACCACCTGTGATACCTCCCGACGCAATTATTACATTTTCGGAGGCTATGCTTACGTTTTTTTTTGTTGATTCATCAAAAATTGTAACGCCAACCGCCTTTTTATTTTCTATAACAATGGACTCCACTTTGTGTTGAAACTTTATTTCTAACTTTTCTTTATTTGGATGATTCAATAGGTATTTTACAACTTTATTGGATAAATCATATCCAGTTCCCCAGGTGATATGCCATCTAGGAACTGAATTTCCTTTTATATGCATACCTCGTTCCGGCCAATTAACAACAGGAAGAAACTTAATGTTTTTATTAATAAGCCAGTTATAAATGATAGAAATGGAATGATCTGAATAAAACTTGGCCCATTTTGCTCCTAAACCATTTGATTCAGTAAATTCACCATAACGCATCCAGTCTTCATAAAGCAAAGTGGCCGAATCTTTAATTCCTGCTCTTTTTTGCTGAGGAGTACCAGAAAATAAAATGCCTCCAAAGGATTTTTTTGCCAATCCCCCAAGATTTTCTTCAATATCTCTTTCAATAATAAGAACCTTTTTATTATTGTCCAGAAGCTCAATGGCTGCCGATATTCCTGCTAATCCACCTCCAACTATAATGTTTTCGTACTTAAGGGTATTCATAAATCATATTGATTTGGTATCGAAATGGAGTTTATCATTTTAGTTTGAATTATAGCTAATATTGATCATAAGTGGCACGAATAGTTAAGAAAGGGTGTTTTTAAAAATTTTGGATAGTCCAAACGCAATCCTGATATATTTATTCTTTTCACAGTTTAATGGTTTAATAGTTGGATATTGGGTGTTTAATGTCAGATTACAATCTTGACAATAACAAGTTACGGAAAACTTCCGAAGGATTTTTCGGGCGAAGTTAAAAATTAGTAAATTGTACTGATTTATGATTAGGAAATCTGTCAAAATAGATTATAGCTTGTGTTGTAGGTTAATATATTGCTTCCCCCTTTTTTCTCCCGATAGTTATCAGGAACAAGAACACCGGGATGCTTTTTTTGTTTTGGTATGAATATATTTAAATGTTCAATCTAAAGATTCCCGGCTGAGCCTCTGGGTTTCCACTTTACCTCTCCTGTGGAGAGGTCGGAACCGCCTTTTTCGGCGGTTCCGGGTGAGGCAAAATATAAAATTTCGGTCCCGATGGCCATCGGGATGAGACTGGCGTAATACCCCTATGGCTTGCCTCGGGGATAGTCAGTTTCAAGAAATTTTTTATTCCAAATTTAAAAGGACGCTCCAAAATTATACTAACGCAATATGTTTTAAAGGTTTTATGCTCTTCATGCCCACATGAATCGCTTTCTCATTTAACGGAATAAGATGATGGTAACGTTCTGAAATTGATTTTTTAAGTCCTTCTAAAACATTTTCAAGTTTAACAATAGGTTTAACTTTTAAAAATCCTCCTAAAATAACCATATTAAATATTTTTTTATGTTCCATTTCGGCAGCTAATTTTGTGCCTTCAATTTGAAATATTTGAATATCGTTTCTGGTAGGGTGATGAGAAATGCCATTCGGATCGTAAATTAATATGCCGTCTGGTTTCACACTGTTCTCAAACTTGTCCATGGATTGCTGGTTCAAAATAATAGCGGTATCATAAAGCTTTAAATAGGGCGAACTAATCCGTTCGTCGCTTAATATAACAGTAACATTTGCGGTGCCGCCTCTCATTTCTGGTCCGTACGATGGCATCCAACTAACTTCCTGATTTTGCATAATCCCAGAATAGGCAAGTATTTTACCCATAGATAGGACGCCTTGTCCACCAAAACCCGCAATAATAATTTCTTCGGTCATAACTATATTTTTAATTGTCCATCCACCTTTATATCCCCTAAAGGAAAATAGGGGAACATATGTTCTTCCATCCAAATGTTGGCATCATTAGGTGTCATTTTCCATCCAGAATTACAATTCGATACGATTTCAACGAAAGACAATCCTTTTTTTAATCGTGTGTTTTCAAACGCTTTTTGAATGGCTTTTTTTGTTTTCCGAGCGTGTTTATGCGTGTGTACCGACTGGCGTGTAACATAATAAACACCCGGTAAATTGGCGACTAATTCAGTCATTTTTAATGGTGACCCCATTGTTTTAATATCTCGGCCATAAGGTGAGGTTGAGGTAAGCATTCCTTCTAAAGTTGTTGGTGCCATTTGACCACCTGTCATGCCATAAATACCATTATTTACAAATATGATGACTATGTTTTCTCCTCTATTACAAGCATGAATAGTTTCTGCTGTGCCAATAGCTGCAAGGTCTCCATCTCCCTGATAGGTAAACACATATTTATCTGGCCATGTTCTAGCAATAGCTGTAGCAACAGCAGGTGCACGGCCGTGAGCCGCTTGCGTCATGTCAATATTCATAAAATCATAGGCTAAAACAGAACAGCCAACGGGAGCTACTCCAATAGTGTCTTCAACAATGCCCATGTCATCAATGACTTCCATGGTTAGGTTATGAGCAGTACCATGACCACAACCTGGACAGTAGGACAGAGCTGTTTCGGTCATTAAACAGGTTTTACAGAATACTTGATTCTCGGGTTTTATGATATCTAATACGTCCATGGTTTATAATTTTTTGTTCTAAAGCCTCCAAAACTTCTTCTGGAGTGTGAATAATGCCTCCTGTTCTTCCAAAATGTTCAACAGGAACTTTATGTTCAACAGAAAGCCTTACATCTTCCACCATTTGCCCTGCATTTAATTCAACACTTAAAATGCCTTTCACCTGGTTGGTTAATTCCAATAAGGGTTGTTTTGGAAACGGAAATAACGTGATGGGTCTGATTAATCCGGCTTTTATGCCTTTTTTTCTGGCTAGTTCAACGGCTTTTTGGCTAATTCTTGCGCTCGATCCATAAGCGACAATTACATAGTCGGCATCATCACATAATATTTTTTCATAACGCAAATCTTCTTGTTCCATTTGCTCATATTTTTTCATTAATCTATGAACTCTGGCTTCCATTTTTTCGGATTGTAAATCCAAAGACGTAATAATATTACGTTCTCTACCTTTTTTACCTGTGGTAGCCCAAGACCCATAATTTTTAATAATTTCTTCATCTGTCATACGGTCTTTCTGATCGCGAAGCTTAACTTTTTCCATCATTTGTCCGATAAGGCCGTCAGAGAGTATAAGTACAGGAGCTCTATATTTAAAGGCTATATCAAAAGCATCGGCGACAAAATCCGACATTTCCTGCACAG
>CAXBHA010000312.1:0-4208 GCA_963974955.1 uncultured Yeosuana sp.
GTGTATATGTTGGTGCCTGCCTTTTTTCTGGTAAACGTATTCGTAAATAATCTCTATACCGAAATCAATGCCAATTTATGGAACGACCTATTTGGGACGGATTGGGGAAGTAATTTCTTTGCTCCGCTTTTGCAATTAGGATCCATAGGGTTTATCGTATTCCTAAAATTCAAATTATACAGCAGAGCGACCTCGTTCACTTTTAGGCTGTTCGCAGGTTAAAAATTAAGAATCAACTATATGAAAACACCTTATAAGAATATCTATTCCATTTTAAAGCTCAACCGTTTTATCGTCTTATCGGTTATTATCGGAGCCGTGCTTACTTGTATCGTCTCCATAGTGATGGTGATAAAACTCCACAAAGAATCCGTAAACAATGCCTTTGTTGTCAATACCAATGGAAGTGTTGTTCCTTTAAAAATGGTTTCCCAAAGAGAAAATTTAAATGTGGAAACATTAGCACACTTGGAACTTTTTCACACCTATTTCTACAACATCGATGCAAGTAATTACGAAAAGAATTTGGAAAAGGCCCTGTGGTTGGGAAACAGTTCCGTGGATGCCCTATACCGGCAAAAAAAAGCAGATGGGGTTTACAACCGTTTGCTACAATACTCATTGCTCCAAAAAGTATTGAGCGTAAAATCAAAAGTCGATTTACAAGCTGAGCCCTATGTATTTGAAACCAAGACCATCTTTGAAATCAACCGTGGAACTATTACCGATACTTATGAATTGACGACAACAGGCAAAATGATCCACGTGGATAGAAACTTTCCAAAGAATACACACGGATTATTGATTACCAACTTTTTTGAAAACAGCTTAAAGAAAATAACCGATGAGAATTGAAAAAAACAAAATTATTTTTTCCATCATGCTAGTCTGCATTCTACTTTTTATAGGAGGATATGCACTATTAGTTTTAGAAGAGGACGAGGAACCAACTTTAGAAAACAACGAGGTTCCCATACCGGAATTGAAAGATGATCAAAAGGAATATGATTCCAAATTAGACGCCCTAAACGACTTAAAAGAAGTTAGACAGACGAATGCCCCAAGTATCTATGATGAACGGCTGCTGGACTCAACAGGGGTATATGATCCCGATTTATTGGACAAGGAAAAGATGCGCATCGTAGATAGCATATATCAACAGGGACAAATTGAATATTCCGATAGAAAATATGAAAACTTCAATATGAACAATGAGGCAACAAAATCCACTCAAGTAGTTCCAAAAGACACTATGGCATTCATTGAGGAAAAAGAAAAAGATGTTGCGGCCAAGGAATTAGGCTTGGAGCATCAACTCTTTTTTGCTTCGCACCCCATTGAAAATGATGATATGAATGTGCTAAAAACCGACACCTTCATTAATGTGCGAGTGGATGGTACCCAAACCGTCAAAAACAATTACAGATTGCAGATGCGGTTAAACAAAGCTGCCAACATAAGTGGAGAACACTATGGTAAAAACACTCTCATTTATGGATTCGTGAGTTTTAAGCCAAATAGAACCATAATAAATATTGAACAGATAAATCATCAACCTATTAAGCTGAAGGCTCACGATTACCAAGATGGTAGTGAAGGCATTTATATCGAAAATAGTTTTAGGGCGGAAATCACAAATGAAGTCTTTGGAGATATGGTCGAGGATATCAACATACCCGGCGTACCTCAAGTCAGAGGTATAAAGAACGTTTTTCGGCGAAACCAAAGAAATGTAAAGGTTACCGTTCTCGATAATTATAAACTCATTCTAAGAATTTCAAAACCACAGAATAAATTTCAATTCAATTAAAGACCAATACCATGAAAAAAACACTTCTTTTTTTGTCTCTGGCATTGTCGTTTTCGATATCGGCACAACGGGCATTGGATACCATTTATGCCAACGACCAGAAAAACGTCGCCCTATTTTTCCCTAGCCCCATACGGCAAGGCATCACTGGAGCTTCTCATTTTGTTTTCACATACAACCGGGAAAAAGAACAGTATTTTGGACTGTTACAAGCAATTTATTCGCCGTCACCAGTGATGGTAGCGTGTATTCCTATATTCTAAAGTATTCGGAAAAACTTTCAAAGCTCAACTATTTTGTTGCTGCGAACGAAAGTATAGGAAACGAAGCTCCACTAGATAAGCCAGTTCAGCAAGCAAAAAAAAATATCGTTACCGATGAAAATAGAATACCCTATTTCCAAAGAGCCTGTGATTATCTATTGAAATCTCAAGCTATTGCAACAAAACGAAAACAAGGAATCAAGTTAGAGTTGGAACAAATGGTATATGATGGTTCTGAAGTATATTTGGTTATTGAGGTAAAGAATACATCCGGAATCAATTTTGAAATCGACTATCTGAATGTGTACAGAACAAATGGAAACACTAAGCGAAAATCTTCATTTCAACGTTTGCCACAAGATGTAATTTACCAACATAATTTTCCAAACATCATATTAAATGGTCTATCTCAGCAGTTTGTCTACGTGCTTCCTAAATTTGTTTTAGGAGATAATGAAAAATTGATGTTAGAGCTTAAGGAATTGAATGGAAGTAGGAAAGTGATTTTGGAAGATAATCTTTAATAAGATTCTTTCAATAAAAAAGACCAAGCTGAATCAGCCTGGTCTTGTCATATTCAGTTTAAGCCTATACATTCAAAATGAAAATCTTACGCTTTTCATTTTGAGGTGGTTCTTTTGGAAAATGATTTATTCTCCTTTAGATTGAATTGTGCTCGCAACCGCTGCATGTCATCACTTACTTTTCGCTCTATAACTTTTGCATAAATCTGAGTCGTAGCTATTCTAGAATGACCTAATAATTTTGAAACTGTCTCAATGGGCATACCATTACTCAGCGTTACCGTTGTTGCAAAAGTATGTCTAGCGATATGAAATGTGAGGTTCTTTTGAATACCACATACATCTGCTATTTCCTTTAAATAGGAATTTAGCTTTTGGTTAGTGATTTTAGGGAATATGGTGCCTTGTGAAATAGATTTTTTATTGCTCTTATATTTTTCAACAATTTCAAGTGCTTTTGGTAATAATGGAACTCGAATAGGCTTAGTTGTCTTTTCTCGACGATAATATATCCAAAGTTCGCCATCTATTCCAATACATAGGTTTTCTCCGGTCAGGTTAATTACATCGATATAACTCAAACTCGTATAGCAACTAAAAACAAACAAATCCTTTACCAGCTGAAGTCTAGTTGTTGCAAAGGACTTTTCTTCTATTGCTTGAAGCTCTAACAAACTTAGGAAACCTCTTTCGTTCTTGATGAATTTGGATTTGAACTTGACGAAGGGGTCGCGATTAATCCAACCCAATTTGATGGACAAGTTTACCAACTTCCTAAATCGCTCAATATGCTTCATCACCGTATTATTCCCCATTCGTTGTTGATGATCCTCCGGGATATAACTTCTCAGGTACTTTTCAAACTGCGTTATAAAGTTATAATCCAGTTCTTTCAGATACATATCGGAGGTTTTATAAGATTTTAACAGGAATTTCGAAATGTAGCTTTGGGTAGTATAATAGTTCTTTTGGGTACCCCATTTCAATTTACCCTTCATATCCTCATTATGATAGGCGATAATGTCCAAAATGGAATGATTGTTTTCATCCTTTCCTAAGTATCGAGCTTTAATAGCCTGCGCGGTAATTAACTTGTTACCGGCCATCAAATCCCGATAAGAATTAAAAAGATGGTTATAGGTTTCGTCCAAATAGCTATTAAGTACTTTCGATTTTTGGCTAGTCCCTTTAGCTCGGTTTTTATGTACGTCCCAATCCGAGATCAAAACTTTTCGTTTTAAACTGATGACCGCCCGTTTGCCGTTTACCGTGATTCTAGCATAAAGTGATGCCCGATTGTCCTTGACTCTGGAAAAATCTGCCCAGAAAAGAATACTGAATGTTGAAGATGTCTTCATGATTTCGTCTTTTAGTTAACATTTATTTTGTTATCAGACGAAAGTCAAATCACTTATAAAGATACATTTATTTAGTCAACGCATTTAGCGTTTTAACAAATAGGTCAACACTTTTACAGTTTTAAATTTGTTGACCGATTTGTTGACGTTTCTATTGGGGTTAAATGATTTGTTTTGATATCCCTAAAAACGAAAAAACCTGATAATCATACGATTAACAGGTTTTTGATATAGATTGATACTATAATTTGTC
>CAXBHA010000313.1:0-4205 GCA_963974955.1 uncultured Yeosuana sp.
TAGATTCTTCATTTCGTTCCACTCCATTCTGAATGACAAAAATGGTATTATGAATGAATACGGACATTCAATTAAATTTTTATTCTTTTTTTTATGTTGTATGACTTTGAACAGTTTTTATAATTTCTTTTATTAATATTTTTGTAACATAAATAGAGGGCCATGTACAAAATAGTAAGCGCACAAGAAGCTGTAAAAGTTATTAAATCGAATGATAGAGTTTATTTGCAAGCCGCGGCGGCTGCGCCCCAAGTTTTAATAAAAGCAATGACAGAGCGTTTTGAAGAGTTACGAAATGTTGAGGTTTGTCATTTACATATTGAAGGTGATGCACCGTATGCGAATCCTGAATTAAGAGATAGCTTTCATGTGAATTCCTTTTTTATTGGACATAATGTAAGGCACACCTTGGCCGCTGGTAATGGATCGTATACGCCCGTATTTTTAAGTGAACTGCCGTTATTATTTAAACGAAATATTTTACCACTTGATGTTGCTTTGATACATGTATCTATTCCAGATAAGCATGGGTATTGCTCTTTAGGAGTTTCTGTAGAAGCAACATTGGCGGCGATAGAAAACGCAAAAATTGTAATAGCACAAGTTAATCCACAAATGCCTAGAACGCATGGTGATGGAATTATTCATCACACAGAAATAGATTTATTTGTGGAATGTGATGAGCTTATCCCTGTTTATCATTTGCCGGTTTCAACAGTAATTGAAAATACAATTGGAGATTACGTTGCTAGTTTAATTGAAGATAGAAGTACGCTTCAAATGGGTGTTGGTGTAATACCAAATGCGGTGCTATCAAAACTCACTAATCATAAAGATTTAGGATTGCATACCGAAATGTTCTCGGATGGGGTAATTGATTTGATATTAAAAGATGTTATTAACGGAAATTACAAAGCCATAAATCCTGGACGTGCTTTGGCAACTTTTTTAATGGGTTCAAAGCGATTGTATGAGTATGTTGATGATAATCCGTTTGTTGAATTACGAGCCTCGGATTATGTGAATGATGTATCAATAATTAAACAAAACCCTAAAATGGTGGCTATAAACTCTGCTATTGAAGTAGATTTAACGGGACAGGTGTGTGCTGATTCCATTGGTTCTAAAATATACTCTGGTGTTGGGGGGCAAATGGATTATATACGGGGGACATCTTTAAGTGAAGGCGGAAAAGCCATTATTGCTTTACCATCTGTTACTAAAACAGGAATCAGCAGGATTGTGCCATCGTTAAAACCTGGAGCAGGTGTTGTAACAACTCGGGCTCATGTGCACTATGTTATCACCGAATATGGAATTGCTAATCTATATGGAAAAACAATAAAAGACCGCATAAAGGCCTTAGTAAATATTGCACATCCTGATCACAGAGAGACAATTGATAAGGCGTATTATGAATTGATTTAAAGCGTTAATTATTTAAAAAAATCAAACAAACTTTTCTTTTTGTTTTTGCTCATATCCAGTATGTCTTTATGTCCAATAAGCATTTGGTAAATTTCTCCCCAGCCTATAAATCCGCCAATGTTTCTATCGTCAATAAACAAATCAGCATAAATCTTTCTGCTTCTGTCATCTATGAACTGTTCTTCGGGAAAACTTTTATTAACGGCATAAAAAATAATGCCGTTTTCTTTACAAAAGGTAACAGCTTCGTCCAATCTATCGCCATTTCGGTAGGTCCATAAAATAAGGCGATGTCCTTCTTCTTGAAGTTTTTTTAAAGTTTCAAAAGCAAAAATTATTGGTTTTCCAATATTTGGGTAAGCATCTTCAACGATGGTACCGTCAAAATCGACTGCAAGAATAAGCTTGTCGGATAAATTCATTGTGTTTGTAAAATTTGGATGCCTTAAATGTACAATAATTATTTCTTAAATTAAGGAATGCCCTGTCATTGCTTCTGGCTGTTTAATACCCATAAGTTTAAGTATTGTAGGTGCTATATCTCCTAAAACACCATTATTTACTTGTTTTAATTCTTTGTCAATTAATATAATAGGCACTGGGTTTGTTGTATGTGCGGTATTGGGTGAACCGTCAGGATTTATCATCGTTTCACAATTTCCATGATCTGCAATTAAAATTGTCGTATAATCATTTTCAAGAGCCGTTGTTACTACCTCTTTTGCGCATCTATCAACTGCTTCACAAGCTTTAATAGCAGCTTCCATAACACCTGTATGACCAACCATATCGCCATTAGCGAAGTTAAGACATACAAAATCTACGGTACCTTTTTGCAATTCTGGCACCAAGGCATCGCGTAATTCAAAGGCACTCATTTCTGGTTGTAAATCGTAAGTAGCTACTTTTGGTGAGTTTCTTAAAATACGGGTTTCTCCTTTAAAAGGTGTTTCCCGTCCACCAGAGAAGAAAAATGTAACATGAGGATATTTTTCTGTTTCAGCGATTCGAATTTGTTTTTTGTTATGTTTTTCTAGAATTTCTCCTAAAGTGTCAATTAAATTATCTTTGTTAAAAACAACGTGTATGTTTTTAAAACTATCATCATAATTGGTAAGCGTTACATAATATAAATTCAGTTTATGCATATTTTCCTCGTGAAAGTCCTGTTGTGACAAAGCTTCAGTAAGTTCACGTCCTCGATCTGTTCGGAAGTTAAAAAATATTACAACATCGCCCTCTTTAATTTTAGCAATAGGTTGATTGTTATTATCGACCATGATAATGGGTTTAATAAACTCATCGGTGGTATCGTTTTTGTAATTTTGATCCATGGAGTCGGTTATGTTTTTTGAAAATTCACCAACACCATTTGTCAAGGCATCATATGCTAATTTAATGCGTTCCCAACGCCTATCTCTATCCATCGCATAATAGCGACCGGTAACGGTAGCAAGTTTGCTATTGGTTTTTTCTAATTGGTCTTCTAGTTCTGTTAAAAAACCATAACCCGATTTTGGATCAACATCACGTCCGTCAGTAAAGGCATGAACAAATGTATTGGTTAAGCCAAATTCATGCGCAGCTTCCAATAGGCCAAATAAATGACTAATGTGGGAATGAACACCCCCATCGCTTAATAAGCCAAGAAAATGAACATCTTTACCATTGTCCTTTGCATATTTAAAGGCATCGACTAATTCTTTTTCGTTATTAAGTGTTTTGTTTTTTACAGCAAGATTTACTTTTACAAGATCTTGATACACTATTCTTCCAGCACCAAGATTCATATGTCCAACTTCACTATTTCCCATTTGTCCTTCAGGTAATCCTACGTGTAAACCATCTGTACGCAAAGAGGCATTAGGGTATTTTGTATATAGAGAATCTATGAAAGGTGTGTTTGCATTATCGATAGCAGATACTTTTGGGTCGGGAGATTTCCCCCATCCATCAAGAATCATTAAGATGACTTTTTTGTTCATTTTTAATATGGTTTTAATCAGTTCAAAGATAACGAAGTTTAATAAGAAAACGAACAAAATGACTTTCCGAATTACTCATTAATAAGTGGTTTTTTTAATAAAGTTTTAGGTTAAAACACTATTTATTTGAATAAAATAAAAAGTTAAAAAAATGTTATTACTTACTTTTTTGTGTAACATATTTAAAAATCAATCGTCTTTATTATATATCAAAAAACGAATCAATAATCAAATTAAAATCTTTCATCATGAAAAAAACAATCATTATTTCCGCAATCGCATTATGTTTTTCAGTCGTAACGGTAAGTGCCAAACCTCTTAGCAGTGCAGTAGGTGATTACACTACTGTATCCGTATTAAAAGTCAGTCCATTTTGTGTTTCAATTGCCAAAGGCGATTTTGAAACCGTAAAAAAATTGTTGGCTTTAGGAGTTGATGTTAACCAAAAATCCAATGGGATGACGCCCGTTATGTATGCAGCAAAGTACAATAGAACAGAAATTTTGAAGCTGTTGATTTCTGAAGGAGCCAATTTAAAAACAAAATCAGATAAAGACATGACAGCAAAAGAGTATGCAGAACTGCATAAAGCTGAAGATGCTAAAGCTATAATTGAAGATGCTTTAAATAAAAAATAATTAAATTCTATATAATTGTTTTGAATTGGTCGCTCGAAAAGAGGCTGTCTTAAAAGTGTCATTCTGAATAAAAATGAAGAATCCATTGAAAATCAAATCATTGATAATTAGGTAAATAAGATTTTTCGACTAGGCTCAAAATGACAATCAAAAC
>CAXBHA010000314.1:0-4198 GCA_963974955.1 uncultured Yeosuana sp.
AGATATCAATAACTTTAAAGTTATTTTTATACTCCACATCCAAATTAAGTTCTTTTACCACTTGGCTTAGGATGCGGTAGGATTTTAGGATCTCGATCTCATTTTCCAGGTTGATCTTGGAACCTCCCCCCAAGAGCGAGAGGGCATCCGAGGCTATATCCACTTCCTGGGATTCGTCCACGATCTTAATTTTGGCCGTAGTACTATATTTAATGGGGGCATAGCGCATATAAGCAAAACCTACACCGATGCTGATAATGGTCGCCAATAAAAACCAGGGCCAATGCCTTAGGTATTTTTGAACGATTTCCTTAATTTCAAAGGATTCCTCTTCTTCAAAATGCTCTAAAGTATAGGGAGTTTCTTTCATTTTTTTTTCTTCAAAATTAAATCTAGCGCTCAAAGGTAATTTGCAAATGTAACCATCTTTAATAATCTACTCAATTTACTTTTGACCTTATTATTAATATTCTTTTATCCAGGTTTCTATAAAGTTCTTTATAAATCCTTCATATACCTTAATATCAGCAAACGAAATGATTAAATCCAACTAAGTTTTGCCATTTTCCCGTGTACTTTTCAAAATAAGGCATTGGTTAAGGTTAATTCTTAAATCTTAATACTTTCTCAATCGAGATTTAGCTATAGTCTACTTAAGGCAATTGGAATCGAATATTTTTTTTATAATGACAAGCGTACCTCAATCTTTTGTTTCTATTCCATTTTTTATAATAATTACCTCATGATTTTAAAGGCAATCACCTATCATTATCAACACCAAAATTTAAAAAGTTAGACCAAAAATTGATTATATGAAACCTATAGAAAGTGGGACGAATTACTTATTAGGATTATAATACTAATAAGTATGGTGTAATCAACCGATAGTGGTTACAAAGTCGTTGAGTTTCTCCTCCATATTGTGTAGGTCCTTACCGTAGGAAATTTTAAAATCTATATCATCTTTAAAATATTTTTTAAGTTCTCTTTCCAATTGAAATTGTGAATTTTCATCATTTTGTTCTATATAAAGTTCAACAATTCCTTTAATGTGCTGCCTTGCCTGATAATTTAATGTTATGCCATGCTCAACGGACAAATTTTTAATAACGTTGTAAATCATCCGACCTGGAAATTCTTTTGTTTTACCAACTATTTTTACACCTACCCGCCCTTCAATATTTAAAATAACAGGATGAGCTCTACCGCATGAGCACTTAAAATCCTCAGCTGCCAATTCTACAATATCACCCAACCTATATCTTATGATTGGAAAAGATCTTGACAATAAATTGGTCACCAAAATTTCTCCATCTTCTACTTCAATAATATTATTTTCTATGGCAATATGCATATTCCCCTCTGGGCATTCAAAGGCAATAAGTCCGGATTCTGCAGACCCATATTCGCTTATAATTTTTAGGCCAAACGCATTTTTAACTTCTTCCTGATATGAGTCAAATACCATTTCTGAAGTTCCTTTTATCATTTTAAGTTTATGATTAATTTTTAGCCCAGTTCTATTCACAAGTTTGGCTACCTCATAAATCATGGAGGAATATCCGTGTAAATATTTGGCGCCTTTTAAATTTTTTGCAAATTTTTCAATTTCTACGGAACTATAGGAAAATATTCTGAACCTATTTTGTAAACAATCTAACCATTTAATTTTTAATGCCTGTTTTGGGTCTATATTGTAACCCCATATATACCCATTTCTATCTGAGGGATGTACACCGTACCAACTATATCCCCTAAACATTGCCGCCCTGTTGTGGGAATCCCACTCTTCATTTTTTAAAAAACCAAGGGATTCACCTGTAGTACCTGAGGTTAATGCTGGAAGGAGTTTCTTAAAGGGGTATTTGGCATGTATAAGTCTATTATATTTTACAAGGGTAACCTTAGATATTGAAGGTAACTTTTTTAAATCATTAAGATTATTAAATTCTGAAGGCTTAAAATTATAGTCATCAAAGGTGGTCCTATAAAACGCCGAGTGCTTATATACAAATTCCAAAAATTCTTTACATTTGAACAGCTGGTATTGCAACAATTCTTCCTTGGACCATTTATCTGATTCTTTAAGAAAGGAAAGATACTTAAGAAGTGAAGGATTTCTTCTCCATACACCGTATTTGAAAATAAGTTTTCTTACCATTTTTACCTATATTAATTTGTATGGAATTTCTTTAAAAGTTCCGTTTTGGAAGATCTTTAAAAAAAATATATACCAATTGGCTATTTGGTTTTATTATTACCAAAGCTGTTAAAACTATTATTTTACACTCCACCCAAAAACTTTGATTGTTTTGAAACCAGTTTTCTACGCTTCCCTTATAGGGAGCAATTGTATTTTTATAAAACTCCCATGGATCCATACCAGAGTTCTTAATTTTGGTAAGTAATTCCTCTTCATCCCTAAATATGATCGATCCAATTCCAGTCAATCCTGGTTTTACTTCGTAGATAATATCTTGCACATATTTCGGATAAGCCTTGAAACTTTGTAACATTATTGGTCTAGGCCCCACGAAACTCATGTCTCCAAATAATATGTTCAATAACTGAGGGATTTCATTAATTTTGGTTTTGCGCAAAAAACCTCCCATTGGCGTTATTCTGGGGTCTTTTTTTGTCGTCATTATTCCGCCAGCCATGTTTGGACTATTCTTTAACATTGTGGCGAACTTCCATATTTGAAATGGTTTATTTTTAAGCCCAATTCGCTCCTGTTTATACCATATATAACCTTCCCCTGTAAGACTTAGACCAATAGTTATAGGAATAAGTAAAGGTGAAATTATTACTAATAAAATAACGGCTAAAGTAAAATCGCATATTCTTTTAATTATTAGATACATATAAGTACGGTTACATTTTTTGATCCAAATTCACACCTGTTTCAATGTGTTGAAAATCAGGAATATTTTGTTTTAATAATTCTACAATAGACGACTTGTCGTAGTCACTAGAATTCATTAATACTTTTAACTCATCAATAATTGATTCAATAATTTTCCTAGGTAATTTTCTGGCATTCTTTATCACTCCCATACCACTATATAATTCTAAGTCCACTTGGTCTTTATCTGTATAAAACTCTTCATATAGTTTTTCTCCAGAAGTATCTGATTTAAAATAATAGATAGGATAGGGGTCACCAGCTTTAAGTGAAGAAGCACTCCGCTTGGCCTCATCTTCTGATTTGCAATGTATAACCTTACGTCCGGAAGCCTTAAAAAAATCTTCAGTAATCTCTTTAAAATAAGTCATGGTAGCATCGTCTAACTTTGGAAAAAATATATCACCACTTTTACCCAGCATACAAGCCAATAAACATATTTGACCACTTTCTTCAGGTGATACAAAAAATCTCTTTACATCCGAAGGGCATGAAATTGGCTGATTCTTGAATAACCTTTCAATATAACCAGCTAATAGTGACCCATTTGAAAATGCAACATTAGCAAATCTAGCAGTTGTGATTTGAAGTTCTGAACTATATGACATAATTACTTCTTCCATTAATTTTTTACTGGCACCCATCACGTTTACCGGATTAGCAGCTTTGTCGGTAGAAACGCAAAAGAAATGTTCAGGCTTATACTTTATCATTAAATCCAGGAACTCCTTGGCTTTAAAAACGTTATTATCCAACATTGCCTCTATAGAATATTTATCCTTTTCACTTCTAACATGCTTGTGTGCAGCAAAATTAGCCACTATCTGAAATGGTCCCTCTTCTACAAATAATTTGCGAAATACCCGATCGCCAAAACTCATGGGATATGTTTTAAAATCTTGCGGAAAAAAGGCATCCACTGAACTTCTTAAATCCCTTGTCAATTCTGTTAATCCATTTTCATTAGTATCGACGACATATAATTTACTAGGTTTAAATTGGAGAATTTCCTGAATAAAGGAAGAACCAATTGTACCGGCCCCGCCAATAACAAGAACCGATTTTCCTTGAATTTTATCACTTAAGGTAAGATGGTGTTTTTTCATGTCTGATTCGAAAAAACTCTTCTCCCGTTTAATAATATAAGTCTTGATAAACTGTGGGATGTCTATTAAATTCATATTAAATTGTTTTATCTGAATATTTCGCTTTTTGGTAAATCTTTAAATAACCTATTCACTATTTTGCTTTTAGGAAATAAAGTATTAAACGCATGCTGGATATCCCTTGTAA
>CAXBHA010000315.1:0-4196 GCA_963974955.1 uncultured Yeosuana sp.
AAGGATTGTAAATTTTTTTCAGTTCACGTAATCCAATTTTTAATCTTGATTTAATTGTTCCAAGTGGAATATCTAATTCTTCACTTGCTTCTTGTTGTGTCATGCCTTCAAAAAAGAGAGCATTAATAACAATTTGATATTTTTCATCTAAAGTACCTAAGTGCTTTTGGATGTCTAAAACATCTTGATTTAATTCGTTTGATGTTATTCTATATACGATTGAGGTCTCTATTTGGACTTCATTACGGGTTTTATTTTTTAAGGATCTAACCTTGTCAATCGCCGAGTTATAAGCGATTCTATATAGCCAAGTAAATAATTTTGCCTTACCAGCATCGTATTTTTTAGAGTTTTTCCAGATTTTAACAAAACTTTCTTGAAGCACATCGTGAGCAATTTCCTCATCAGAAATAATCTTTAGGATAACGCCATACAGTGCATCAGAATAATACTCATATAATAAGGTAATGGCTTTTTTATCGCCTTTTTCCAATAAATCTACTATTTCATTCTCTATTGGTGAAATCAAGATAATTTAGTTTTTGTCATGAATATTAAGATTAATATTTTGAATGTCCGTATTCATTCATAATACCATTTTTGTCATTCAGAATGGAGTGAAACGAAATGAAGAATCCATTAAAATCAATGCGGTTCCTCCTTTGTCGGAATGACAAAATTATTATATTTTCAGACTTATGACAAATTACGGACATTCAAATTAATATTTAACTCAAAGTTAGATATTTCTTTTTTATTACAGAATATTTACTTCAGCTTCAATAGAAATATTAAAAAGACGGAGAACAGTTGATTGTATTAATTTTGAAAGTTTTAGGATGTCGGAGCCTTTAGCTTGCCCATAATTAACCAATACCAAAGCTTGATTTTTATGGACGCCATAATTCCCAAAACGTTTTCCTTTAAAACCCGCCTTTTCGATAAGCCAACCGGCCGGTACTTTAACTTCGTCTTCTGAGACCAAATAACTTGGGGCATCGGGAAAATTAAGCAACAAAGTCTCAAATTGTTTTTTTGAAATAACTGGGTTTTTAAAGAAACTACCGCTGTTTCCAATCTCTTTTGGATTTGGTAATTTACTTTCCCTTATGGCAATTACGGCTCTAGAAATATCTTGAATGGTTGGGTTTACAATCTCCTTGGTGCTTAGCTCAGATGAAATTGTTCCATAATTCACATGTAACTTATGGTTGCGTTTCGTTAATTTAAAAGTGACACTGGTAAGAATATAGTTTCCTTTCTCCTGTTGTTTAAAAATAGAATCCCTATATCCGAATTGACATTCTGATTTTGTAAAAGAACGTGTTTCAAAACTTGTCAATGAAAGTGCTTCGCACGACACAAAGGTATCTTTTAACTCCACGCCATAAGCCCCAATATTTTGAATGGGCGCAGTACCTACATTTCCTGGAATTAAAGATAAATTTTCAACACCTCCAAAATTATGTTGCATACACCAAAGCACAAATTCATGCCATATTTCGCCGGCATTCGCTTTTACAATCACAAAGTCATCGTCCTGCGAAACAATAGGTATTCCTTTAAAATTAATATGAATAACCAGTTTATCCTGATCTTTGGTGAGCAATATGTTACTGCCACCTCCTAAGATAAGTTTATTGGGATAGCCCTTTAAAGCTAAAATAGTTTTTAATTCATCAATATTAGAAACCGAAACAAAGTGTTTAGCGGTAACATCAATACCAAACGTATTATAGGGTTTTAAAGATATGTTTTGTTTTATTTGCACTAGTCTTTATAAACTTTTAGGGCTTCTTTTAATATACGGACTGCCTTTATTAAACTCTCTTTTTTAAGTACATAGGCAATGCGTACTTGGTTTAAACCTAAACCAGGCGTAGAATAAAATCCACCTGCCGGGGCCACCATAACGGTTTCACCATTAATATCAAAATGTTCTAAAATCCATTGTGCAAAATGATCTGCATTTTTTATAGGTAACTCAACAATACAATAAAAGGCGCCGTTAGGTTTTGCAACTTTAACGCCTTCAATTTTTTGTAATTCAGTCATTAAAGTGTTTCTTCTATCAACATACTCCTTAATAACAGCATCAAAATAACTTTGCGGTGTATCTAAAGCTGCTTCACTGGCAATTTGAGCAAATGTTGGAGGACTAAGCCTTGCCTGTGCAAATTTTAAAACGGTTTGAATAACGGCTTTGTTTTTAGAAACCAAACAACCTATTCGCGCACCACACATGCTATATCGTTTTGAAACAGAATCGATCATGATGGCATGATCTTCTAATCCTGCTTCCTGCATAATAGAATAATGTACATGGCCATCATAGGCAAATTCTCTATACACTTCATCAGCTATTAAAAACAAATCGTGTTTTTTTACAATGGCCGCTAATTTATTTATTTCTTCTTTTGAATACAAGTAACCTGTTGGATTTCCTGGACTGCAGATTAAAATAGCCTTTGTTTTAGGCGTAATGAGTTTTTCAAATTCCTCAATTGGAGGCAAGGCAAAATTATCTTCTATTTTAGAGATAACAGGAACAATATGTATACCAGATGCCGTTGAAAATCCGTTATAGTTTGCATAAAATGGTTCTGGAATTATAATTTCATCATCCGTATCCATCACACTTCCAAAAGCAAATAGCAATGCTTCGCTACCTCCAGTGGTTACAACAATATCATCATGATTTACAGCAATGTCTTTTTTTGAATAATAGGCAGCAATTTTTTTCCGGTATTCTTCCGATCCTTCAGATCTTGTATAGGCCAAAATTTCTAAAGAGTGTACCCTTACAGCATCAAGAGCTATTTCAGGTGTTTTTATGTCGGGTTGACCAATATTTAAATAATAGACTGTTTTTCCTTGCTTAAAAGCTTTTTCGGCAAATGGCACCAATTTTCTAATTGGTGATTGTGGCATTAATTGTCCCTTTCTAGAAATTCTAGGCATGTTTAATGAGTTTTTCGATACAAAGTTGAGAAAATTATCTTAAAGTTTATTTAAAATACAACCTTAATTGAACTTGGTATCAAAAGGATTTGTAAATTAATAGAATGAAGGGTTTACTTGTTGTTTTATGAAAAAAACGCTCCTTATATTAATATTATTTTTATGCACTAACAGTATTGGGTTTTCTCAAGGAAAGTTTGTTGTTCAAAATAAAAAGAAATCCGATAAAATACATTTCAAGTTTATAAATAATTTGATAATAATTCCCGTTGAAATTAATGGTGTGATATTATCCTTTTTATTAGACACGGGCGTTAGCAAGCCAATTATATTTAATTTTTTAAATGTGTCTGACACCTTGAAATTTAAAAACACCGAAAAAATATTTTTAAGAGGTCTAGGAGAAGGAGAATCGGTTGAAGCCTTAAAATCAAGAAATAATATTTTTAAGATAGGTGACGCTATTAAATTGAATCAAGAATTATATGCCGTATTTAATTCCAATATCAACTTTACTCCTAGATTAGGAATTCCTGTGCATGGAATTATTGGCTATGATCTATTTAAGGATTTGGTTGTGGAAATTAATTATTCAGGAAAATTCATACGGTTGGCAGAACCAAAGGACTATAAGTATAAAAAATGTAAAAAATGTGAACGTATAAACTTGGAGTTCTATAACAACAAGCCTTATATTAATGCTTCGGTTAAAATTAATAATAAAGTAATTCCTATAAAACTCTTAATTGATTCTGGTGGTAGCGATTCATTATGGTTATTTGAAGATGAAGATTCAGGAATTCTGTCGAGTAATAAATACTTCAATGATTTTCTTGGGCATGGATTAAGTGGAAGTGTTTATGGTAAGCGTTCTAAAATTGAAGAGCTGACATTAAAAAGTTTTGTTCTTGAAAAAGCCAATGTAGCATATCCAGATTCAACCTCTATTTCATATGCTAGACAATTTAAAGATCGTAATGGGAGTCTGGCAGGTAATATATTAAAACGGTTTAATGTTATAATGGACTATCCAAGAGGAACCGTTTCGTTAAGAAAAAACGGTTATTTTAAGCACCCTTTTGATTATAATAAAAGTGGCATTGAATTAGCACACAATGGTGTGCGATATGTTAAAGAAGTTGATAAGGTGTTAGTTATCGACGTAAATAGTTTCGCACATAAAGATACACAGGATATAAATAGTGTAGTTTATGATGCCAAATATAAACTTACAC
>CAXBHA010000316.1:0-4195 GCA_963974955.1 uncultured Yeosuana sp.
TCCGGAACATGACTTATACATACTAATATTTTCATTTTTAATAATTTATATGTGTTGAACGATTTTGAAATATGGTTTTAGTAAAACAATAACGTAATTGTATAGAATGCTTAAACCAAAATCACGATGCCACGAAGTTAATTATTTTATTCTGAATATTTACTATGCGCGCATAATAAATTTGTTTGTCACAAAAAATTAAGCGAGAAAATAAAAAATTTATTGAAACCGACTATCCTCGGCAGAGCCATAGAGGAATTCTTAAGATTAAAGATCAATATTTTAATTTTACTCCAAAAATAATATAACCATCAAGAATTGAAGTTACTCTTTGTTCAAAATAACTTTGGCCACTGTTATTTTCAATGATATTTTGATTTGATAAGTTGAGAATATTATTGCCAATAAGGTTGAATTCCCAACTCGATTTTTGTTTAGAAAATCTCAATCTTGGGCTTAATGAAAATATATCTCTTTTGTTGTTTGAAGCGTTGTAGTTTGTATAAGTAGCGTTTAAATTCCAAAACAACTCTTTAATTATATTGCCATTTAAGTTAAAATAAGGCTGCTGAACTAATAAAATTGATTCATTATTGCTATTGTTATAAATGTCTTTGGAATATTTGAATCCAAAATCAAGATGAATCAATGATTTTATAAAATTTGTTTTTATCTTGATTATACTCGAAATATTTTCGTTTTTAAAAGGGCTGATTATGTCACTTTCAAAGAAGTTTTTCTCTGTTGTATTGTACGAAACGCTTCCCGAAAATGAAAAAGGGATTTTTTTGAATTCTTTATCAAAAAAAAGAAGCGTACTAAACATTTGGTCTTGGTCTGTTATTCTGTTTTTTGATACAGTTAGGTTAGTTGAATTGATAATGTTGTTATTGATAGACTTTTCTTTGAAATTATATGAGGCATTAAAAATAAAAGAGAATTTAGTTTTAGGTTTAAAGATGAAATGATTGAAACTTAGTTGGTGATAAGGAAATAGATTATTAGGTTTAATATCGTCATTTATTATTAAATTACGATAATCTTTTATAATATATTCTTCAATTAAATTATCAATTGTCGGAATAGAACTTGAAAATTTGTAAGATAATTGCCCAATATTATTGTTATTGAATATAGCTTTGAATGATGAGTTAATGCCTAAATAATTTGAAGTATTTGGTGATTTGTTAAATTTGTTCGAAACGTAATTATAGTTTAATCCAATTGTATAATTTAATACTTGATTGATTTTAACCGTAAAATTTGAACCCATTGAACTCAACAAGTTATTTTGGCTTAAATCGTTATTAAAGCCAGTTTGGTTAATGACATTTGAAACAAGTTTATCGCTTGTCAAAGATGTATTTGTAAATATATCAATACCAATTTTCGTTTTATTTAGCGTATAGTTTATTCCAAATCCAGCTTCTCTGGATTCTTTTTTTAGAGACTGATCAATAAAAAAAGGATTATTGCTAAAATCTAAATCTAAAAATTCGTTATTGGAATTAATGCTGTTTTGATTCCTGTTTTTGACGTGTTTAAAATATAAGTTTGACTCTAAAATATTTGAATTGATGTTCTTTTTTAAAGATAGTTCAGAGTTAAAGAGTAATTTTTTAGGATTAGATTTTTGCTCTATAAAATTAGAATTATTGATGGAAGTGTTTTCTATAAGGTTTATACGTTTGGTATTGTCTAAATTAAGATTAGTATCGAGAGTCAATACCGTATTTTCATTAGCTTTATATATTGATTTTAATTGAAAAACGCCGAAGAAATTTCTTTCTTTGACATTATTATTTTCGTTAATTTCAATGGGATTTATTGAAGGGTTTAATAAAATATTTCTGTAAAAAATTTCTTTTTGATTGGAGTTATTAAAGATACTGTAAAAGTCAATTTTTATTTTATCTGTCGGATTAAATATGGTGCTTAATGTGGCAAAGTTATTAGTTTTTGATTTTACATTAATTCCTGATGACAAAAACCTTGGTAAATCCTCTAAATTAGAAAAAACAACTTTACTATTTCGATTGTTGGATTCTCTAACATCAGAATCAATCAAGCTAAAATAATCTTCTATGCCCATTGGAGCATCTCCAAGGTTGTTTGAGTTAACTATGAGTGAGAATTTTATATGCTTGTTAAAATTAAAGAGAGGAGAATTGATTTTGCCTTTGTCCTTCACCCCTCTAAAAACCTCTAAATTTCCAGTAAATTTATTTTTAAAATCATCCTTAATGTTAACATTTAGTGCAGTTAACCCTGTTTTTTCTTTTTGTTGTATAGATTCAAAACCCTTATAGTTTCTAATTAATTCAATGTCCTTTATCATTTTGGAAGAAACATTATTGGTCGCTAGTTGGTGTTGTCTTTTATAGAGGTCTTCCCCGTCTATTAGCAGTCTGTCAATTTCTTTTCCGTTTGCTGTAATTTTCCCTTTTTCATTGATATTTAAACCTGGTAGATTATTAATGACATCTTTTAAATTTTCTTCGGTGCCATTTAAAAACTTCTCAATTTTATAAAGCGTGGTATCTCCTTTTTGTACAATACCATTATTCTCTGCTTTTAAAATTACTTCGTCCAATTCTGTATTACTTTCCATTAATATTATAGGCTGAAGAATTAAATCTTCATTATTTATTTCAATATTTTGAGAAACCGTTTTGTAACCCAAATAACTGATTTTAAGTAAAAAGTTGCCTGAATTTATTTTTATGGAGAAACTACCTTGGCTGTCTGATGTTCTAAAAGCTACAGTATTATTACTTTTAGTTTTGACAATAATATTTGCACCTTCTATAAAATTATTGTTTGTGTCTTTAACAATCCCATTTACTGTTCTTTGGCAAAACAGTAAAGTCGGTAAAAACAAAAAAAAGCAGATAAACTGCTTTCTGTTAAATACATAGTTCAAATTTATATTCATTAATTCCCATATAGTACTTTACGTTCATATTGAGAAATATTTAACATAGGGGATTGATTTACAGGCTCATCAATTGTTGTGTTTTCGTCTTTTAAAAACTTTAATTTTTCAAATTTAATAATGTTCATATTCCCAATTTCAATTTGCAAAATTAAACCTGGTAAGCCGTTAAAATCCATGGGGCCATCATTTATAGGTAAATCTTCGCAATACCATGCAATAATATATTGTTTTCTTCCAAAAAGAGTTCTTTCAGTTTTAGCTTTTTTACATAAATAGCCTGCAATGGTTTGGGATTTATCTTCTAAAATCCAATTATATATAGGGATTTCATCTTTTATGCTTGTGTTTTCAGTAATTAAATACCTATTTTTTCTAGAACTTTCAAATCTGTAAACATTAGTATTATAATCTTTATAATATATTGTCTTTGTTGATCTAATATTTACCATTATAGACCCTTTTTTTAAATCCTTTATTTCAGGATGCTCTACCATGACAGTATCAACCGATGTTTCTTCTTTTGATATCAATTCCTGTAAAGAAATCCTGTTAGAAAAAGTATAAGCATAATACATGGCTTTTTTTGCTTTTTCTGACAATTCGGTTTCATCTCCAATTCCTGCCATTGGATTCTGGGTAATTATTCCTTTTAGTGTTTGTGAATAACACAAAGTGGAGAATAAATATAATATAAAGAGTGTCTTTTTCATTTAATTTTTTTTAAAACCACTCAAAAATATAACAAATAAGAATATGAACTCATTTAAACTTTCTGCGTTTAAGCGAAAATTAGACATTTTTTGACCATTTGAAGTGTTTTTTGAGTTGCATAGCAGTGCTACGGAAGAAGAAAAAGACAAAAAATGGGTAAAAAAGGGCAATTTTTTAGCAAATGGAAAAAGTTTAAATGAGTTCTATACTTTAGAGTAGTTTGATTTTTATTATAATGTCACTTTTACACAGGAATAATAAGTTTTTGTAGTTGTAGATCCATCTAATTCGTTATAAAATGATTCGCTATAATATGCAACACACCAATAAAGAGTGTCATCATCTACAGATTTATCAGCAATTTCTATTTCATCAAATTTTAATTTTGAAGTTGTTTTTATTTCATTGGTATTTGCAAAAGCAAGACTAGAAATAAATAAAGCGGCAATAACATTTAAAATTGATTTTTTCATAATACTTTGGTTTTAAAGTTAATCTAAAGAATTCCTCGACGCTCTGCGTCGGGGTAAAAGTGGAAAGTTTGAA
>CAXBHA010000317.1:0-4171 GCA_963974955.1 uncultured Yeosuana sp.
AACAATTTCTAATACTTACGGTGGGAATCGAGCTACTGAAAATGGAATGTACAGCGTTGTTCCAATGTTTTTGGAAGCAGGATTCTTTAAGAGACCAAAGATGGGTGTCTATCAATCATTAAATAAATTAAACGCTATAAATTCTGTAACCACTCAAATTTATAAAGAATCATATAAAGTAAATAATCAATGTAGTAGCTTGTCGCAATATCAATACGAAGATCCGTATTTTAGTTTTATAGCTATTTAGATTATATTGAAATTACACAAATTAAGTAGGTGTCATTAATTACAAAAGAAAAACAGCCTTTAAGCTAAAGTTCAAATAAAGAATTATTGACTTGGATATATAAGTGTGATATCATAAGAAATACCGACCTAGTGCTGTGCATAATGTGATAAAATTGTAAACCAAAATTAAACCGCCGAAAATATGGATGCTGAAAAATTTAAAAACTGGTTAGAGTTTAATGGAAAACCACATGTTACAATTCAGAACAGAATTTCAAATTGTCGAAATGTAGAGAATTATGAAGGAGATTTAGACCAACATTATATAAAAGATTACGGATTATCGCTTCTAAAAAAATTATCCTATTCGACTTCAGATGAACGAAACAACTCACCTGCAAACCACAAAATACAAATTGTTGGAAATATGAGAAATGGGTCGGCGACTTTAAAGCAAGCTGTAAATCTTTATATGTCATTCAAAAAGGAGAATGGAATTGATTTTAAGGAATATAACAACAGTTTATTAAACGAAAAGGAATTTGCGGACAATGAAGATTTTGATTACATAGAAAACTCGAATAATTTTAGTTATGAAAAAGACCTTAAAACATCAATGGTGTCGCAAATCACAGAATTATTTCCTGAACACAAAATTTACGGAGAAAATAACGAAGGAATTGAATATTTAATTGAAGGGAAGAAAATTGATATTTTATTGGAAAAAAATGATGGAAGTTTATTTGCAATTGAATTAAAATCTGGAACTGCGAATTATAAAGTTTTCGGACAACTTTCAATGTATTTAGGGCTACTTATGGATAAGTTTCCTGAAAAGACAATTCGAGGTTGTATTGTTGCAGGTGAAATAGACAACACGTTGAAAAGTGCAACAAAGACTACTGAATTAGTCATGTTGAAAACTTACAAAATGAAGTTGGAATTACAAGACGGATAAAAATAAAGTACTGTAATATTCTCCAGAAGTTGAGTAGTTATAATTGGATTTTAATAGAACAAAAATAGAAAATGGCAAAATTTTTAGATACCACAGGTGTTTCATATCATTTGGAGCAATTGATAAAAAACACAAAAGACCAACTGATTTTAATTAGTCCTTATCTTCAATTTCATAAAAGGGTAAAAGATAATTTAGAACACTTAAATATTCAAAAAATAGACATCCGAATCATATACCGTGAAAACAAACTACAAGTTGATGAAAGTAATTGGTTGGAAAAACAAATTGGTATTAGGACAAGTTTATGTAATTCTCTTCACGCAAAATGTTATTTGAACAAAAAAGAGGCGATTGTGACTTCAATGAATTTATATTCATTTTCCCAACAGAATAACGACGAAATGGGAATTTATGTAACCAAAGAGGACGATGAGGAGTTATATAATGATATTAGCAAAGAAGCGCAAAGGCTTCTAACTATAAGCGAGGAAATAAGGGTTTCTGTAAAAAAGGTTGATAAACAAATTGAAAAGGAATCTGAAAAAACAATTTCACAAATAGTTCAAACTAAAGATGGTTTAGCAGCTAAACTTTTGACAACAAAAGAAATATCACTATTAACTGGTTTGAGCAGTAGAAAGGTGAATAGTTGGTTCACCAATAAAAAACTGATGTACAAAAAAGAGGATGATTGGATTACCACTAAAGGCGGAAAAGAAGCAGGTGGAATTGAAAAAAGCGGTCAATATGGGCAATATGTTATTTGGCCTGAAGATATAGCAAAACATGTAATGGATTAAAAAATAACTCATATTAAAAGTATCAGTTTAGTTCTTTAATTTTTAAATAAAAAGATAGCATATTTAATAAGGCTGATTAATAAATCGATGCGATATATTAAGCTCAATATTTCGTTCCCCATTATCTTCGTTTAACTGCAAAATTACCCTGTGGTCATTAGATAATGAAAATTTGGGAAGAACATAAACGAACCGTGCCGTTTCATTTTCTCTAATCTTTGATGGCATATTATGCTTATAAAGTAGGGAATGATATACACGTTGTAACGACTTCCTTTTTCCTTTTTGCCGAGTTTCAGTCGAAAGGTTAAGAAAATTTAAATCGTAATCTAAGGCTGACTTATTATCAATCTGGATAACGAAATAAAGTTCTTCTTTGTCAAACACAATATTCTTTACGCTAAGCACAACACCATAGTTTCGTTTTTGAAGTGTTCTTATAGGCTGTTTGTTGTTTAATAAATACCTGCAGGCACGCAAGTAGTAGTTTGCATTGTTAAGTTGTTGTTCTTCTTCGGGTAGTATTGGGAGGTCAATCTTAGTCTTTTCATTACCTATAGAACTGGATACCGGGATGAAATAATTTAGTTTAGAAAGCTGCGCTTTATACCTTATAATATAAGAAAACACGCTACCATTTCTATTGACTACTAGAAGATTACTTTCTTTTCCTGGCTTTGCCTGTAGCAAACCGAAATACTGTTCTTTTTCTCGATTATAAGTAAATATAAAATTATCTGCGCCAGTAACCCCTTGCCGTATTGGCTCTGGGAAGAATAGTGCCACATTTTTAGTGTCATTGGCATAAATGGTGTCAAGGAGTTGATTTGTGGTCTGTGCCGAGCAATGTGGAGGTGCAAAGGCGAAAATCATAAGAGTCGAAATAAAAATATACTTTTTCATAAGAGTGAATAATTAGTGCCGATTATCGGCTTTTAGAATTAATTTGTAATTGTTCAATACCGTTACTTTTACGTTCCGATTGCTGCGTCTAAGCACTTGTGTAATTCCGCCTACCTGCGGAACAGACGGTATATTGATGTCTCCTATAATGTCGTCCAGTACTTCTGTGGTTGCTTCTGCTCGAAAATTATTCTCTACGTAAATACCTTCACTACCATCTAGTAAATCGAACGCTTTAAGTTTCGTGGGATGATGCCTAATATTTTCAATGTCAATGATTGCACGATTAGCTTGAAAACTAATAAACCCAAATACTAGGGCGTTCTTGGGCATTTGTTTGCCATTTATCAATGCAGGATTAGTCAGTCGCATTCTCAATCGGGTATTTGCCCTTACAACTTGGTCGCCATCTACAACCACCAGAATGGTTGTATCTGTATTTCCGATTCTTGAAATATCAATTCCCTTTGGCGAGGATGCAAAGAACAGTTGGTGTTCCAGACCCAATTCTTTGGTTTCAATTTTTTGTTCTCGCCTTATTTCAGCAGAATCAATTTGCTCGATATTATTTTGAGTAACTTTCTTTTGTCCAAGGTTTCGGTACTTCTTTTCAGAGTATTTGATTTTTCCAGCATCATAAATACTATCTACAATACGTTCTTTTTCCCGTTCCGGAAGGTCTGGGTCATAAAAGCCCAAGGAATCAATCAGTTTTTCATCATAAATGCTAGGTGCGTTATTCTCACGCACTTCTTTCAAATCATTTATGGCATCCAATTTAGAATCATATTCCTTTTGATTTTCCTCTAAATCGGGTATGAGGGTCTGTTCAAGGTTTTCATTTTCACTTTCATCATCGCCCATTACCATCACGGAATATGAAATCAGGAATATGAAAATCACAGCCAATACTGCTGTAAATACTATTTTATTTTTTTCTATTTTCATAAGAGTAGTTTTTAAAATGCCGATTATGGGCTTTCAATTTTCATTATTTAGTTTTTTTAAAGTGTTCTCGAAGTAATCAGTAATCAATAATCCGTGTGGGTTATTGGGGAAGTTACGGTCAACCATAATTAAGTTTCCGGTGGAAACCAGCTCGTAGGTGTCGATTATAGTACCTCGATTAATTTCAAATATGGTGGTAGTGGTGAAGCTATATGAATCATTGTTTTCCGTTATCCTCGAATCGATACTCAAAACTTTTTGAACCAATGAATACTGTAATAAGCGGTTGTAAACACCATCTGCCTTTTTCTGGCGGTATAGGTTATCA
>CAXBHA010000318.1:0-4171 GCA_963974955.1 uncultured Yeosuana sp.
TGAAAACAAAACACGCTATTCTAGTGATTTTATTGATAAGTTTCTTTAATCTAAATGCTCAAAAAATTTTCAAAACAGAAGATGGGCATATCATGATGATGGCATTGATTGATAGTTTACCTATCAAAGCGGATAGCCATAAGCTTGATTTATATCTTGATTATGAAACTAAAATTATAAATGGGAAACTTGACCTTAAAACCTTATCAACCGATAATCCCGAAATCAACTCGATTTTAAAACAAGTAGAATCCCCTTTGTTATTACATTTAACAGGAATCATTCCCTCGGTAGATTTTTTAGCCCATAGGCACGATCCCATTACTTTTAACTGGGTCGTCACCATTACCCACAAAACCCAAACCTTCAAATCAAATTTTAAAGCAACAATTACACATATAGACCAATCAGCATTGATGTCTTGTTTAATAAGCGCAAGGGGTGAGATTATAACATCCAACGCAGGTTTAGACGATGTAATACAGGGATTGGGCAAGACCATTGAAGTTGAATTTGCACAATTGGTCTTAAAACCGGAGTAACGGAATGCTTATTGTAATTAACCTATTAATTGTATAAAAAAAGTATGTGATAAATGTATTATAACCAACTTTGAAAAGAATAGGGTCGTAGTGATGGACTTTTAAATGAGATACTAGTTGTGATCGATGTTTGCTCTAGTTTGAACAAAAAAACAACTGTTATTAGCTGGAATGCCGAGGCTAATAATTTGGAGAAAACCCTATCTGTAAAAAATAAGGGATCGTTCAAGAGTATTTTGAACACCAATATGCTATGCCAAATTTGCGTCAAGTAATCTGGTATTAGAATAAAGATGAAAATGAATTCCTTTCTTTCCTTAAAGAACCATAGAGATTGATTTCATTGAGGGTTAACTTTTAAAAACGCAAACTTATGGTTGTTATAAATGAACACAATCTTCAAAAGAGGGTATAATCTAGCGATAATTATGCAAAACAAATTTGACCAGTAAAAAATAGTTCAGCGTTTTTTGCTTGGAATAAATATAGATATGTATAAAATCTTTAAGTTTGTAAATTAGATAACAACAATTAATTCACTAAAACCAAAAGTATGAGTAAGTATTTAAAATCAATTGGACTAATAGTCACCATTCTTTTAACTTTTGTAAATTGTAAAGAACAAGAACAAAAAGTGGAAGAAGTGGAAGAAATAGTCACTGTTGACGTTTCAGCAGAAAAAGAAGCTGTGGCTGCAGTCATGAAAAGCTATAAGGACGCAGTGCAAAACCTAACGACCCAGGGCACCAAGGAACTCTTTACAAATGAAGCCACGGTTTTTGAATCTGGTGGTTCCGAGGGCACTTATGAAACTTATGAATCCCATCACCTGGGCCCAGAACTCAAAGCATTTGACAGTTTTACCTTTTCAGATTATGAAATTGATGTAAAAATAGATATGCCTTACGCATTTACCACCGAAACCTATGTTTTTACAATAGGCCTAAAAGCCAATGAGGAAAAAGGCAGGGAAGCAAGGATTATTAAAAAGAAAGGTGTTGCCACTACCGACTTAAAGAAAATAGATGGTAAGTGGAAAATAACCAAAACACATTCTTCGTCCAGGGATATTAGAGAATCGTCCCACTAACGCTTTTAATATTATCAAAATTAAACACCCATCAAGTGAAATGAGGCTGTCTTAAAAGTGTGGTTTTACGTCATTGCGAGGAACGAAGCAATCTGTAAGTTGTTAGTAATCAATCAACAGATTACTTCACTGCGTTCGTAATGACAACTTGTTTTAACTTTTCAGACAGCCTCATTTTAATTTAACATGTATTTAAGTTTTGGCTTAATGGTCAAAAATAGTTGGTAAAATTCTTTAGATTAACTATTATACATCTTATTTTCAACCAAATAACAAAAACAACAAAGAGCATGCCAACACATTAGGGTTTACTCTTTCTCTAATAAGACAAAATGCTTTTGTGATATGTGCTTCAACTGTTTTAGTAGAAACATTAAGATATTCAGAGATTTCTTTATTACTTAGTCCTTCTTGCCTGCTCAATAAAAAAATGTTTTTGCATTTTGGCGGTAAATTCTGGATTTCTTTTTGCACCAAGAGATAGAGCTTTTCCAAAACATTGAAATCTTCCTCTACAATGGTATCAAGTGCTTCAATATATTTCTTTTCCAACAACGTAACAGATCGATTCTTTCTATATTGGTCTATATACTCATTATAAACAGATTTGTACAAAAAGCTTTTAATGGAAAAATGTTCTTTTAAATACTTGCGTTTTTCCCATGTTCTTATATATACATTCTGTACAATATCCTCTGCCATTGCCTTGTCGTTCACCAAGCTGTTTGCATACACGCACAATTGGTGGTTGTAACAGTTTACCAAAAAAGAAAATGCAGCTTCATTACCCTTTTTTAGGTGTGCTATCAAATTAGCGTTTTCTTTAAACTTACGGCGCATTCGTTGCTGAATATTAATTGTTTGTTCAATAATGCAACAATATTAATAAAAAAAAATTGAATGTCCGTAATCATGCATAATGCTATTTTTGTCATTCAGAATGGAGTGAAACGAAATGAAGAATCTATTGATTATCAATGAGATTCCTCGTTGCCTCGGAATGACAAAATTATTATATTTTTAGGTTTATGACAAATCAAGGATAATCAAAAAAAAAAAATCAATTTTATTAGGGTTTTGCAAATGGGCTTCGTAATATAATTAATGAAGAACACCGAAGGTAAAAAATTACTGGCAAAATATTTCTCAGGCTCTATATCTGCAGCCGAGTTGGATGGGCTTATGTTATGGCTCGAAAACAAGGATGTCGAAGACCTTTTCATTTCCAGTTCAAAAATAGATTACGCAATCCGCAACAATATATCCCAATTCAACACAAAGAAAACCGAAAAACTGCTACTTGACAAAATAAGAAAAGATAAACATATTTTAAATAGGTTTAAGATAAAAAAGCTTTTTAAATATGCTGCAGTTTCATTGCTTTTTATAAGTATTGGCTATTTTTTACACAACAATTTTAATACTGCAAATAAAGTCGATGTCACAACCATTAATAAAAACGAGATAATTTTACAGTTAGAAGACGGAAACCTTAAAATACTTTCTGAAGATGGCACGGAAAAAGTGATTAACAAAGACGGAGCAATTATAGGTTCACAAAAAGGAAATCAATTGATTTATAACAATCAACCAATTGTTGAAACGCTGGTTTATAATACGTTGATTGTGCCTTATGGAAAAAGGTTTGAATTAAAACTATCAGATGGTACTCATATTTATTTAAATTCGGGGACTTCTTTAAAATACCCCATTAAATTTTTAGAAGGGGAAAAACGGCAGGTGTACTTAAATGGAGAAGCGTTTTTTGATGTTACAAAGGACACCGATCATCCATTTATTGTCAATATGAACAATGTCGGTGTGAGGGTATTTGGTACAAAGTTCAATGCATCGTCCTATCCCGAAAATGATGAAGTAAATACTGTTCTGGTAGAAGGATCTGTGAGTATTTTTAATAACAATTTGGAATATAATGAAAAAACAGCCTCATTATTAAAACCAGGATTTATAGCATCATGGAACAAGCACAACAAAGAAATTTCCATTGAAAAAGCAGATATAGCCATGCACACATCTTGGGTAGATGGGCGTATCCTTTTTAGGCACCTACCATTTAAAAACATCGTGAAAAAACTCGAGCGACACTACGACGTAACCATTACCAACAACAATAAAACTTTAGATGAAGAATTTTTTACGGCCAGTTTTGATATAGAAACCATCGAACAGGTCATGGAAGCATTTCATAAAAACTATAACATTAATTACTCTATAATTAACAATCAAATAATAATTAACTAAAACTTTAAAAAATATGACATAAAAAAACTAATTCAAAAAACTAAAACAAAATCAAAAAAAGACTTATATCCTTATATTTTATATTTCGAAATACATTTAAAAAGGATAAAAAAACCGGAATATGCTGGAACATATCCCGATTTTAAAACATGATCAATAATTATTAACCAATTAATTCATTACAAAAATATGAAAAATCTATTTAAGCAAAGGAGTTTAACTTCTTTTCAAATAAAATTCGATTTAAAAATGAAGCTAACCACATTATTCCTAATGG
>CAXBHA010000319.1:0-4164 GCA_963974955.1 uncultured Yeosuana sp.
TTTGAATTTTTAATTGCCATAATATTGCTACGGATGTACCATGGTTTTGGCAGCCATCTTTTTTCGATGAACAATTAACTTTTGTTCAATTATTAGGTGCGATTACAGTTATAATTAGAATTTCATTAGTATCTTTAAACAAGAAAAAACAATCATATTATACCGTTTAACGATTAAGAAATAATGTTCTCAACAAGATTAATTTTTTATTGTTAATTATTTTGTATGAAGGCAGTTTCATTTTTTAATTCGTTATATTATATTAGCGTCCTATCTTAAAATTTTACTCAAATTCTATGACTGAACAATCCAATTATACTGAAGATAATATACGCTCGCTTGACTGGAAAGAGCATATCCGTATGCGTCCAGGAATGTATATTGGTAAATTGGGTGATGGGTCTTCTCCAGATGATGGAATTTACATTCTATTAAAAGAAGTTTTAGACAATTCTATTGATGAGTACGTTATGGGAGCTGGCAAGACCATTGAGGTATCTATTCAAGGCGAAAAAGTAACCGTTAGGGATTACGGTCGTGGAATTCCTCTTGGGAAGGTTGTGGATGTAGTATCTAAAATGAATACAGGTGGGAAGTATGATTCAAAGGCATTTAAGAAATCTGTGGGTTTAAATGGCGTTGGTACAAAAGCCGTCAATGCATTATCTTCATTTTTTAGGGTAGAATCCACACGTGATAATAAATCGGCTTCGGCTGAATTTGAACAAGGAAATCTAACCAACCAAGACTTGTTGGATGATTCTTCCAGACGAAAAGGAACAAAAGTATCCTTTATTCCTGATGAGATTATTTTTAAGCATTACAAGTACAGAAATGAGTACGTTATTAAAATGCTTAAAAATTATGTATATCTAAATACCGGTTTAACCATTATTTTCAATGGGGAAAAGTATTTTAGCGAAAATGGTTTAAAAGATTTGTTGTCTGAAAACATTAGTGAATCCGATATGTTGTATCCTATAATTCATCTAAAAGGGCATGATATTGAAGTCGCTTTAACACATAGTAAAACCCAATATAGTGAGGAATATCATTCCTTTGTTAACGGTCAGAACACCACACAAGGTGGTACGCATTTGTTAGCTTTTAGAGAAGCTTTAGTAAGAACTATTAGAGAGTTTTATGGTAAAAACTACGATGCTGCCGATGTTAGAAAATCGGTGGTTTCTGCAATCTCCATAAAAGTAATGGAACCTGTTTTTGAAAGTCAGACAAAGACCAAGTTAGGATCCACGGATATGGGTGGCGATTTACCAACGGTTAGAACCTATATTAATGATTTTGTAAAAACATACCTCGATAATTACCTGCATAAAAATCCAGAATCTGCAGAAAAAATACAACGTAAAATTCTGCAAGCAGAACATGAACGGAAAGAGCTTTCAGGTATTAGGAAATTAGCTAAAGACCGAGCTAAAAAAGCAAGCCTTCACAATAAAAAATTACGGGACTGCCGTGTTCATTTTGGCGATATTAAAAATGAACGCAATTTAGAGTCAACTTTATTTATTACAGAAGGTGATTCGGCTTCTGGAAGTATCACAAAATCGCGCGATGTTAATACGCAAGCAGTTTTCAGTTTAAAAGGGAAACCTTTAAATTCGTATGGATTAAGCAAGAAAATTGTTTATGAAAATGAAGAGTTTAATTTGTTGCAAGCGGCTCTAAATATTGAAGAATCTATAGAGGATTTACGTTATAATAATATCGTAATAGCCACCGATGCCGATGTAGATGGGATGCATATAAGATTATTACTAATCACCTTCTTTCTTCAATTTTTTCCTGAAATAATAAAAGAAGGACATCTGTATATTTTGCAAACCCCGTTGTTTAGGGTTCGAAATAAAAAGGAGACTATTTATTGCTATTCAGAGCAGGAGCGAAGAGACGCTATTGAAAAATTAAAGCCTAAGCCGGAAATCACCAGGTTTAAGGGGTTAGGTGAAATATCTCCAGATGAATTTAAAAATTTCATCGGTGAGAGTATTCGTTTAGATCCTATCATGTTAGATAAAGATTTATCCATTGAAGAGTTGCTGCAATTTTACATGGGTAAAAACACACCAGATAGGCAAGAATTTATAATTAACAACCTTAAAGTTGAGTTAGATATTGTTGAAGAAACGTAATTAGTATAGTCATGTTATATCAAGAAGTTAAAGTTAAATTACATAGTCGTTCGAAATCGGTGTTAGATTATCGCGAAAGACAAAAAGCACAAAAAGCCAAAACTAAAAATTCGCTTTATAACAAAAGCAAAACAAAGAATTAATGATTGAGGAAAACGATGAGTTGATAAATCCGGCAGGCGATAATCAAGAAACCATCACCAGAATTTCTGGAATGTATAAAGATTGGTTTTTAGATTATGCATCTTATGTTATTCTGGAGCGTGCAGTACCAGCTATTGAAGATGGTTTTAAACCAGTTCAACGGCGTATTATGCACTCAATGAAGGATTTAGACGATGGTCGTTATAATAAAGTAGCCAATATTGTTGGGCATACTATGCAGTATCACCCACATGGTGATGCCAGTATAGCCGATGCCATGGTACAAATTGGGCAGAAGGATTTGCTTATCGATACACAAGGTAACTGGGGAAATATTTTAACTGGAGATAGTGCTGCAGCTTCCCGTTATATAGAAGCACGTTTATCAAAATTTGCTCTTGATGTGGTCTATAACCCTAAGATTACAGAATGGCAATCATCCTATGACGGTCGTCGTAAGGAACCTGTTAATTTACCGGTTATGTTTCCACTCCTTTTGGCTCAAGGAGGAGAAGGGATTAGCGATTATAAAGATGGTTTGCGAGGTGGTAAAATACGGGTTAGGGCCAAGGTTTCACAGTTAGATAAAAACACTTTAGTCATTACGGAGATCCCTTATGGCACCAACACTACAACCCTTATAGATTCTATTTTAAAGGCCAATGACAAGGGCAAAATCAAAATCAAAAAAATAGAAGACAATACGGCTGCCGATGTTGAGATTTTAGTGCATCTTCCTTCTGGCCTTTCACCGGACAAAACGATTGATGCGTTGTATGCCTTTACCTATTGTGAAAGTTCTATTTCGCCTTTAGGATGCGTTATTGAAGATAACAAACCGAAATGTTGAGGCGCTCAACAGATAATACCGTTCTGTTACTTAAGAGCGATTTAGAAATTAAATTAGATGAGTTTGAAGAGCAGTGGCATTTTGCATCTCTAGAACGTATTTTTATAGAAAACAGGATTTATCGAGATATTGAAGAAGAAGAAACTTGGGAGGGTGTTATTCAAGCTATTGATAATGGCCTTAAACCTCACATCAAACATTTAAAACGCGCGATTGCTCAAGAGGATATTGAACGATTAACCGAAATACGAATCAAACGTATTTCAAAATTTGATATTGATAAGGCCCAACAAAAAATTGAAGCTTTAGAAGAGCATATTTCAGAAGTGAAACATCACCTGGCAAATCTTATTGATTATGCTATAGCCTATTTTACACGATTGAAAAAGGATTATGGAAACGGACGCGAACGAAAAACAGAAATTAGAGCCTTTGATGATGTCGATGTGACCAAGGTGGTTATTCGAAACACCAAGTTGTATGTTAACAAGCAAGAAGGGTTTGTTGGCACCTCCTTACGTAAGGATGAATATGTCTGCGATTGTAGTGATATAGACGATATTATTGTCTTTACAAAAGAAGGCAAAATGATGATTACTAAGGTCGATTCAAAAACATTTGTAGGTAAAGATATTATTCATGTTGAGGTTTTTGATAAAAAGGATAGTCGTACCATTTATAATTTAATTTATAAAGATGGGAACAAAGGGCCATCTTATACCAAACGCTTTGCAGTTACTAGTATTACTCGTGATAAAGAATACGATTTAACCAACGGAAGTAAAAGTTCTACATTGCTATATTTCTCAGCAAATCCAAACGGAGAAGCCGAAGTTGTAACCATTATTCTACGACAAGTAGGAAGTATTAAAAAACTTAAATGGGATTTGGATTTTGCCGACATTTTAATAAAAGGGCGAAATTCCAAAGGTAATTTAGTCACCAAAAAGTCTATTAAAAAAATTGAACTTAAAGAGAAAGGCATCTCAACTTTAAAACCCCGTAAAATTTGGTTTG
>CAXBHA010000320.1:0-4161 GCA_963974955.1 uncultured Yeosuana sp.
GTCGGAATGACAAAATTATTATATTTTTAGACTTATGACAAATTACGGACATTCAAAAAACAATAAACATAAACAGATGAAGACTAATAAAAAAGAGCTCTTTACCGATTTCAAACCTGTGACTAAACAGGAATGGATAGATAAAGTGAATATCGATTTAAAAGGCGAGGACTTCAACAAAAAATTGGTTTGGAAAAACTTAAGTAAATTGGATTTTCAACCTTTTTATAATGCTGAAGACACGTTAGGGTATCTTACTAACACAGGTAAAAATTCTCAAGTATCAATCAATTACAGAAATATTACGGTTAAGTCTGCCGAGGATGGAAATAGGGAAACATTAAAAGCCGTTAACGAAGGTGTCACCGGACTTATTCTTGAAGTAAGCGAAAATGTATTGGCAACCGATCTTTTAAATGGAGTCAATTTAAATGAGATGGCAGTTTCATTTGTTTTGAAAAATGACGCTATCAGTTTTGCAAAGGATTTCTTTGCTTTTGTTGAGCAGAATTTAGATAATCCCAAAAACCTTAGAGGTTATTTTGATTTGCAACTTATTTCCAATTACGTTACAAAAGGAAGCCTAGAGACAAGCAAATTTGAAATCTTGGAAACGCTGGTTAAATTAGGGGAGACTTATCCAAACTTTAAGGCAATTACGGTCTCGGGAACCGCTTATTTAGACGCTGGTTCCAACCACGTTCAAGAAATTGCTTACACTTTAAACTCGCTTATTTATGTGATAGAACAGTGTATGGATAAAGGTGTTAATATTGAAACCATCTTTAATAATCTGCATATACAATTAGCAATAGGCTCTGAATATTTTATTGAAATCGGAAAGTTTAGAGCGTTTAATAGCTTATTGCATGTCATTGCTAAAAAATACGGTGTTACAGATTTTAGACATACCTTGACAGGCAAAACATCTGTGTGGAGCAAGTCGGTTACAGATGCGCATACCAATTTATTGAGAGCCACAACAGAAGCCATGTCTGCCATTTTAGGAAACGTCGATGGTGTTTTAATAGACCCTTATGATAAAGAGTTTAATAAGTCATCAGATTTCTCAAGCAGAATTGCAGGAAATATTTCAACCATTTTAAAAGAGGAATCTTATTTTGGCAAAGTTTCAAATCCTGTTGATGGGTCGTATTATATAGAAGAAGTAAGTACTAAAATTGCTGAAAAGGCTTTAGGGCTTTTTAAAGCAATTGAAGCACAAGGTGGTTTTTGTAAAGCTTTTGAAAGCGAGTTGATCCAACAACAAATTGCAGAAATCCGGCAAGAAAAAATAAAATTGATAAGCCAAAGAAGGTTGCCAATGGTTGGAGTAAACAAATACCCTAACCTTATGGAAGTGGTGCCTTCAAAGATACTTTCAACTGGCAAAACCTCTAACTCGAAACTGTTAATACCAAGAAGAGCCTCTTTGGAAGTTGAGGCCATACGAAAAGTGACTGAACAATTAGCTGATAAAACCGGGAGAAGACCTATTGTAGAGCTTACCAGTTTTGGAAACCTGGCCATGCGTAAAGCAAGAGCCGCTTTTTCGTATGATTTCATGGGTGTTTCCGGATTTAAAGTTTGGCAAGAAAAAAGTTATGATGACGTAAAGCAAGCTGCAGAAAGTAGTGCACTATCCGATTCTGATGTGGTTGTTATTTGTAGTTCAGATCCCGATTATGATAAAAGTGCTTTAGCATTTGTAGAAACATTTAGGTCACTACACACAGATAAAGTACTTTTGTTGGCAGGAAACCCTGTTGGTATTATAGAGACGTTAAACAAAGCAGGTTTAGATGGCTACATCCATTTAAAATCGGATGTCATACAAACCATTTCAGATGTTCAGGAAAAAGTTCAAAAAAACATTAAATCTTAAGAAGTATGAGACGGGATTTTTCAGATCTAACAGTAGATACAGTAACAAAACAACAGACAGTACATTCAAATAATCAAGATATTTGGAATACGCCAGAGGGGATTCCTGTAAAACAGTATTTTTCAAAAGAAGATATAAAGGATGCAGAGCACTTACAATTTGCTGCTGGATTACCACCTTTTACAAGAGGACCTTATAGCACGATGTATGTTACCAGGCCATGGACGATTCGCCAGTATGCAGGATTTTCAACAGCAGAAGAATCCAACGCATTTTACAGAAGAAACCTTGCTGCGGGCCAAAAAGGATTGTCTGTGGCATTTGATCTGGCAACACATCGTGGTTATGATTCAGACCATCCACGAGTGACCGGTGATGTTGGAAAAGCAGGGGTTGCCATTGATTCTATTTTGGATATGGAGATTTTATTTGACCAAATCCCGTTGGATAAAATGTCGGTGTCCATGACCATGAATGGTGCTGTATTGCCCATTATGGCATTTTATATAGCAGCTGCAAAGAAACAAGATGTGCCGTTGGACCATCTAAGCGGAACCATTCAAAATGATATTTTAAAGGAATTTATGGTGCGTAACACGTACATCTATCCGCCATTGCCTTCCATGAAAATTATTGGTGATATTTTTGAATATACCACTAAATACATGCCTAAATTTAACTCTATCTCTATTAGTGGGTACCACATGCAAGAAGCTGGTGCCACTGCCGATATTGAGTTGGCCTATACTTTAGCTGATGGTTTGGAATACATTAGAACTGGGTTGGCATCAGGTTTGAAAATTGATGAATTTGCCCCAAGATTATCTTTTTTCTGGGCAGTAGGGATGAACCATTTTATGGAAATTGCTAAAATGCGTGCGGCACGTATGCTCTGGGCGAAAATCATAAAACAGTTTAATCCGCAAAATCCAAAATCTATGGCGTTGCGTACTCATAGTCAAACCTCGGGTTGGAGTTTAAGTGAGCAAGATCCTTTTAATAATGTGGCACGAACTTGTATTGAAGCCATGGCAGCAGGTTTGGGTGGTACGCAATCATTGCACACCAATGCCTTGGATGAAGCCATTGCTTTGCCTACCGATTTTTCGGCTAGAATAGCACGGAACACACAAATTTACATTCAAGATGAAACGCAGATAACCAAATCGGTTGATCCTTGGGCTGGCTCTTATTATGTGGAATATCTTACCAAAGAAATTGCTAAAAAAGCATGGGCATTGATCGAAGAAGTTGAGGCATTGGGTGGTATGGCAAAAGCTATTGAAACCGGTGTCCCTAAGATGCGGATTGAAGAAGCGTCTGCACGTAAACAAGCACGTTTGGATTCTGGACAAGATGTTTTAGTAGGGGTTAATAAATTTAAAACGGATGAGAAATCAAATATTGAAATATTAGAAGTTGATAATACGGCCGTAAGAAATTCTCAAATAGAACGATTAAAAAAATTAAAAGCCAATAGAAATCAAGATGTAGTGGATGCTAATTTAAAAGCTTTGTCTGCATGTGCAGAAACAGGTAACGGTAATTTATTGGAATTAGCTGTTGAAGCTGCCGAAAATTTTTCGACTTTGGGTGAAATATCAGATGCTTTAGAGGTCCATTTTGGACGTCATAAAGCCGATACTAAATTAATAAGTGGCGTATATGGTAAAGAAGTGAATAATGATGGTACATTTGAGAAAGCTCAAAAATTTGCAGATAAATTTGCAGAGATAGAAGGGCGCCGTCCTCGTGTTATGATTGCTAAAATGGGACAAGATGGTCATGATAGAGGCGCAAAAGTTGTAGCGTCAAGTTTTGCCGATTTAGGTTTTGATGTCGACATGGGCCCATTGTTCCAAACACCTGAAGAAGTGGCAAAACAAGCCATTGAAAACGATGTGCATTTTGTTGGGGCTTCCAGTTTGGCGGCGGGACATAAAACCTTGATTCCACAATTAATTGGTGAATTGGAAAAATTAGGGCGACCGGATATTATGGTGTTCGCCGGTGGTGTTATCCCTGAGCAAGATTATGACTATTTATTAGAACGAAAAGTAGCAGCCATTTTTGGACCGGGAACCGTTATTTCTGAAGCAGCCATTTCTATAATGGAAAAATATTTAGAACAAGATTAATACAAAGTCATTATACTTTAAAAAGAGGCTGTCTTAAAAGTGTTTTGATTGTCATTTTGAGCGTAGTCGAAGAATCTTATTTGCCTAATTATCAATAATTTGATTTTCAATAGATTCTTCATTTTTATTCAGAATGAC
>CAXBHA010000321.1:0-4146 GCA_963974955.1 uncultured Yeosuana sp.
TTGGTTTTATCTTAGAATGCTCAGTGTGACAAAAAGATATGATTTTACAAATAAAGGCAATTATACCCAATGGGTTAAATATAGCATTTTAATCATAATCTTCATCCATCGCGTCTTTTTCAATAAGTGTTACTGCCTTTTGTAACATAAGGTTATTTGGGTACGTTACAAGGTTTCCATTTTCTAATCTTAAATGCAATTGAAAGGCTCCAATATCTTCAATAATAGCTTCCAAAGGAAAATCTTTATCATGAATCATAATTTTGTCTCCAACCTTATATGGAAAGGAAAAAAACATAATAATACCCGAAGTGATATTGCTTAAAATTGACCAAATGGCAAATAACCCGATACCAACTACTGCAAAAACTGAAGAAAAAACCAATGCCAGTTGATTGGGTTCTGCACCCAGTATAATGGATTCAATAAGAACTGCGATAAACACCAGTGTTACGGTAATATATTTGCTAATAAGTTTTACACGTGCAATATTTATATTACTTCGCTTACCTATGCCGTATAGTATTTTCTTTAGTATTAGTTTTAATAGCAAAAAGAACACTACAAGAATTAGCGATCCTACAATTTCCCAAAAGTAGTCATTAGCAAAAACATCCATAAATAATAATAATAATTAAACACAAAGATACATTACAAAACCAAAAGATTTTAATTAAGTTGAAGGGTTTCTCTAAGAATTCCATCTTTATTCCCATTCTTTTGCCAGTAGGCAGATTTGATGGTATTTAACTTTGTGGCTTTAGTTGCCAATACTTTTGCATTGGTTCCAAAACCACTTTTAAAAATTTCTTCCCACTCCAAAATATCGAAAGGGAAATTTGGATTGAATTTAATTGAAAGTGATCTATTTAATTCAGGATAAGAAATAGAATAGGTATTGTTATTTAAGGTTGCTGATGCTTTATAGGGTTTTAAAGCTATATGACTTAATCGAGTAAATTCAAACGATGGAATTATTTCTAAATTTCCAGTAGGTAAAGATTGTGGATTGATGCGTAACTGCGTCCATAATTCGTTTTCTAAAATAGTTTTATCAAGTTTAAAATCTTGATCTGCTTCACTTTCAAAATACGAATGTGATGTTATTTCAAATTGCTCTTTATTATTGAGCTGCGTGTAAACATGTCCGCACCATTCTTGTACAGAAACCGAAACTTTTATGGCATGATTATTATTTGAAACTGGGTAAAAGGTGCTTTGCATAATGGAATATGGGTATATTCCAGTGATGAAATTTTTTGTGGAGTTCAATTTTAAAACAGGAATATTGTCTGCATTTCTAGTATCTGCCTTCACTTGTTTTTCTGGTAAAAAATCTTCAGTAACATAGACTAAAACGGCGTTACCCTCTCTAATTTCACCATAACGTGCTTGTTCTAATTTATAAGATGAAATTTCAGCTTCACCGGCATACCAATAGGCTTTAAATTCTGGAGATATTATTTCTTTTGCTTTTGTAGTTTCAACTTTACTGTCTATATGATAAGCAATCTCATTGTTTTGTTTTTTGCAAGATGTAAGTATTGCTAACAAGCCAACAACAATCCAAAATAGTGTTTCGGCTTTAATGATTCTTTTTAACATGATGTATTTTGTTATAAAGTTACAAACTTAATGAGAGTCTGCAATGGCATTTAACGTTTTATAAACTAGATGGACAGGCAAACCCATTACATTAAAGTAAGAGCCTTCTAGCTTTGTAACTCCAATGTGCCCAATCCATTCTTGTATACCATAAGCACCTGCTTTATCAAACGGCTTGCACGTATCGATATAATAATTAATTTCATCATTGGTAAGTTCTTTAAATGTCACTTTTGTGATGTCATTGATTGTTTTTCGTGATGTTTTGGTTGTAAAGCAAACCGACGTAATGACCTCGTGTGTTTTGCCACTTAATGATTTTAGCATTTGAAACGCATCGTCATAATTTTTCGGTTTTCCTAAGGCTTGATGGTTATGCCAAACAATGGTATCACTCGTAACAAGAATATCACGGTCTGTTAATTCATCTTTAAATGGTAATGCTTTTAGTTGCGACAAATAATCGCTTATTTCAACATGAGATAGCTTATCGGGATAGTTTTCCTTTACGGGTTTTAATCGTATTTCAAAATCAATCTCTAACTCTTTAAAAAACAAGTGTCTTCTAGGTGAACCTGAAGCTAAAATGATATGATAGTTTTTTAACTTTTCTTTTAGCATTATTTCAGTAGTATAAACTTGTAAAGCAATATTGATAATATTCCAAAAAGCATAACTAATTTATACAAATTACTTATGGTATGAAATTCCTTTTTTGACTTTGCAGTTAGCGTCTTAATACTTATAAAAATCAGCGGTGCAACTATAAATATTAAAAAATAAACTACGACGATTGGCTGTTTATATAGCGTTGTGTTAATATAATAAATAATAATAGCTAATGGAACAAGTGAAAATGCAAATAGCACTTTTGAAGCCCGTTCACGACCAATAACAATGGGCAATGTGCGCATCCCAGTTTTATTATCGCCGTCAATATCTTCAATATCTTTAACAATTTCTCTAAGGAAATTTAAAATAAAAGCGAACAATGCATAGTCTAACAAAATTCTAAAAAACACCAATTGAATACCTTGATTTTGATTGGTTATAGCAGGAAATAATTCAAATATTCCAACAATGATAATACTTAAAGCTACCAAAGCCGACACAATAATATTTCCAATTAAAAACGTTTGCTTTAAATAGGAAGCGTACACATATAACAATACCGAAATAATAACAAAAAGAGAAAACAATTCGCTTCTATTAATAGCGTGCGACACATAAAAACCAAGCGCAACCCCTAAAACATTTAAGATGATAAACAAATTATAAGCTGTTTTTTCTGAAATGGTTTTGCCAATGATTATACTTTTGGGTTTATTAATAAAATCGGTTTCCACATCATAAATATCGTTAATAACATTGCCTGCAGCAGCAATAAATATAGTAGCTAGAATTAAAAGTAAAAACTCAAAATCAGTTAATGTCATACTCGCTCCAAAGGGTTCCAGTAAGGCATATTTGATTAAATATTGTAGCAAAGCAATCATTAGTAAGTTTTTCCAACGGATCAGGTTAAGGATACTTTGCATGGTCTTATTCGTGTAAATTGGTTTTTAAAGGCCTTAAATAATGGAGATAGCAAATATTCATAACTTAAAATGGCGAGTAAAATGGTAAAAACGAAATTGGTAATGGTGTTTTATACAGGTCTCATTTTTTTAGACTTTTCTGCTATTTCTAGTCATCAAAAGAATTAATCATATCTGGCGTCAAAATTTTTCTGCCATTTTCCTTGCACTTTTAATACTTGTTCTATTACATCTCTAACGGCACCATAGCCTCCATTTTTATGGGAAATATACTTTGAAATGGTCTTTATTTCAGGAATGGCATCTTGCGGGCAACAAGGTAAGCCAACACGTTTCATGACAGGATAATCTGGAATATCATCTCCCATATAAAGAACATTTTCCGATTTGATATTATATTTATTAAGGTATTCATTTAAGTGTTTCAATTTATCATGAGCTTTTAGATAAATGTCTTTAACGCCCAAACCTTCTAAACGCATGCGAACACCTTCGTTGGATCCACCAGTGATAATACATATATTAAATCCTAAATCAACCGCCGTTTTAAGAGCATAACCATCCTTCATGCTCATGGTTCTTAATAATTCTCCTGTGCTGGTAACGGTGACTGTAGCATCCGTTAATACCCCATCAACATCAAAAATAAAGGTCGTGATGTGTTCTAAATATTCTTTATAATTTTTTTCTTCCATGTGTACGTTGTATTGAAGTTGTTAAAAGCTCATAAATTTCTTTATAATGGTTATCTTCAAGTAGTTTTAAATGTTTCTTTATGGTTTTTTTATCGTTTCGTTTTGCAGGCCCAGTTTGTGCCATATAAGGCGACATGGTTTGAATTTTTTTTGCCGTTTCTAAAATAAGTGGTTTTAAAATATTGAATTCTGCACCCTTAGATTCTGTTATTTCATGAGCAATCCTGTATAACTGATTGGTGAAGTTGTTCGCAAATACAGCTGCTAAATGTAACGATTTTCTTTGTTCGGTATTAACTTTATAACTT
>CAXBHA010000322.1:0-4144 GCA_963974955.1 uncultured Yeosuana sp.
AAAAGGTATTATGAATGAATACGGACATTCAAAAGAAATATTTTATTAAATTGAAAATATCCATAATTTTACACATATCAATAAACTAATAAAAATGGCAACAATTATTTTGCGTGGAAATACGGTAGTTACTTCAGGGGAATTACCAAAAATAGGGTCGCTTGCACCAGACTTTAAATTGGTAGCGGTTGATTTATCAACAAAAACATTAGCCGATTTTATTGGTAAAAACCTAGTCCTTAATATATTCCCAAGTATTGATACGGGTGTTTGCGCTACTTCGGTTAGAGAATTTAATAAAACAGCTGCATCTAACTCAAAAGTTTTATGTATTTCGAGAGATCTGCCTTTTGCTCAAAAAAAGTTTTGTGCAGCCGAAGGAATCGGTAATGTTGTGATGCTTTCAGATTTTAAAACTGGAGATTTTGGAAAAAATTATGGATTAATAATGACTGGTGGAATATTTGATGGATTATTATCAAGATGTGTCATTGTTATTAATAAAAAAGGCGTTATTACCTATACAGAACAAGTTTCTGATATTAGTCATGAACCAAATTATACAGCTGCTTTAAAAGCTGTTAAATAGATTTCAGACACAAACCAATCTAAATGAATAAAAATGGATCCTTTATTAATACTAGAATAAAAAGTATTGCGTTTGCCTTTAAGGGCACACTATATTTGATAAGAACAGAAGCTAGCATTCAAGTTCAATTTGTGATCGCTTTACTTGTAACTGGATTAGGGTTTTATTTTAATATTTCAAAAGTAGAATGGTTTGTTCAAATTCTTGCAATTGGATTGGTAATGAGTATTGAAAGTATTAATACGGCTATTGAAGCATTGACCGATTTTATTCATCCAGAATATCATAAAAAAATCGGTATAATTAAAGACATTTCTGCAGGAGCGGTTTTTATTGCCTCTTTTTTTGCTATTATTGTTGGTTTAATTATTTACATACCTAAATTATATTAATTATGAAAAAGCTAATTATTCTATTTTTATTTTCGGTTTTTTTATCCAATACAACCATTGGACAAAATCAAACAGAAGTAGCTACTACCGATTCAACTTCCATTGAAGTTTATGTGAACAAAGAAGGAACACTATTTCTTTATAACGAGAAAGTATCCCTATCGGAATTGGAACTGTTTTTAAAGAGCACAAAGCTTCATAATGCAAAATTTGCAACTGTATTCCCGACTCCAAAAAAGCTTTACTCTGTGCTTGATAATGTTCAAAAATTATTTGATAAATATAACATTGAATCTTTACGTTATAAAGATGCTGAATTCAAAGTACCCGCATGGGACTAAAACTAATTGGAAAAAATTCACGAAATAAGTATGATATAATTAGCTTAAAAAATATCGCTTAACAGTGTTTTAGAATTATATCTAAACTAATTTTCTTATGCTTTGTCGCGGCTAGATCAATCATTTTTGCAATTTTTTAAAATATAGTTTCGTTAATGTTAGTAATTTGTATTTTTGTTTAAAATAACAGCGCATTAATGGCGAAGAATAAAACCAAAACAAAACAAACTCCAAAACCAAAAACCAAAAATAAAAGCTTTAAACTTTCCAACCAGCAAAAGCTAATATTGGGAAGCTTTTTGGTTATTTTTGGAATTTTATTAGGTATTGCATTCGTTTCTTTTTTCTTTACAGGAAACGCAGATCAAAGTACTGTCTCAAATTTTGCGTCCCGTAAAATAACTGCCGATAATTGGTTGAATAAATCGGGGGCTTGGTTAAGTGATTTTTTTATTAATCGTGGGTTTGGGGTGTCCTCATTTATGTTTTCGGTTTTAATTTTTTTATCAGGGATTTATGTTCTTTTAAATTCCAGTAAAGTAAAATTATTAAAGCATTGGTTTTGGGGCATATTAATTATTATTTGGATTTCTGTTTTCTTTGGATTTTTTAGCACCTTTAATGACACCCTTGGAGGCACTATTGGTTTTGAAATAAACACATTTTTACAAGATTATTTAGGTAAAATAGGAACCTCACTTTTGCTTCTTTTTACGTTGATAACAATTCTCGCTATTCGCTTTAAAATTTCAACAGACAGTTTTGGGAAATTATTCAGCATGGCAAAAAAGGATATCAAAGATGAGTTTAAGCATGACGATGACCATTTTAATGTTGCTTTAGACAATGACTTGTCTTTAGAAGCTGAAGCCATTAAATCGGCCTATGAAATTTCGCTAAAAGACAACACTATCAAAGACTTTAAAGACCATAAGCCTAAAGGAAATTTAGAAGTAGAAACGGCATCTGGGACAAAAGATGACGATTTGGAAATGATTGTTGAAAAAGTGGCTGAAGAACTTTCAGAAACAAACAATCTTGCCAACAAACTTGTTGAGGACTATGGTCAATTCGACCCAACATTGGAACTTAGTAATTACCAGTTTCCACATTTAGATTTGTTAAAAAAATATGATTCTGAAGGCATAACGATCAATCAAGAAGAATTAGAGAGCAATAAAAACAGAATTGTCGAAACCTTAAACAATTACAACATTGGTATAGCAAGTATTAAAGCCACGATAGGACCAACGGTTACATTGTATGAAATTGTACCGAATGCTGGCGTCCGTATTTCAAAAATTAAAAACCTTGAAGATGATATCGCATTATCGCTTTCGGCATTGGGCATTCGTATTATTGCACCCATACCAGGTAAAGGAACTATTGGAATTGAAGTACCAAATAAAAATGCCACAATTGTCTCTATGCGATCGGTCATAGCCTCGAAAAAGTTTCAAAATTCAGACATGCTACTTCCTATTGCTTTAGGAAAAACCATTAGTAATGAGACTTTTGTTGTTGATCTTGTAAAAATGCCTCACTTACTTATGGCCGGTGCTACCGGTCAAGGAAAATCGGTTGGGTTAAATGCCGTTTTAACATCCCTGCTCTATAAAAAACATCCTGCTGAAGTAAAATTTGTTCTGGTAGATCCTAAAAAAGTAGAACTAACACTGTTTAATAAAATTGAACGGCATTACCTAGCAAAATTGCCCGATAGTGAAGATGCCATTATTACCGATAATACTAAAGTAATCAATACACTAAATTCACTGTGTATTGAAATGGATAATCGCTATGAGTTATTAAAAAATGCCTTATGCCGTAATATTGCGGAATATAATGTAAAATTTAAAGCACGGAAATTAAACCCAAATGAAGGGCATCAATTTTTACCATATATAGTTTTAGTCATTGATGAGTTTGCCGACCTTATAATGACAGCTGGCAAAGAAGTAGAAACACCTATTGCCCGTTTAGCACAATTGGCGCGTGCTATTGGTATTCATTTAATCATTGCGACACAACGTCCTTCGGTTAATGTAATTACAGGAATTATCAAAGCCAATTTTCCTGCGCGTATAGCGTTTCGAGTGACCTCAAAAATAGATTCACGAACTATATTGGACGGCTCTGGTGCCGATCAGCTTATTGGGCGTGGTGATATGCTGTTTACACAAGGTAACGATTTAATACGTGTTCAATGTGCTTTTGTAGATACTCCTGAAATTGAGAAAATAACCGAATATATTGGTTCTCAAAAAGCATATCCAGATGCGTTTCTTTTACCGGAGTATGTTGGTGAGGAAAGCGGCACAAGTCTTGATATAGATATATCGGACAGGGATAAGTTATTTAGGGATGCCGCAGAAGTTATTGTGACAGCACAACAAGGTTCGGCATCCTTACTTCAACGCAAACTTAAATTAGGGTATAATAGAGCCGGTAGGATAATTGATCAGTTGGAAGCCGTTGGAATTGTTGGCCCTTTTGAAGGAAGCAAAGCCAGACAGGTTTTAGTCCCCGATTTAACATCATTAGATAAACTTTTAGAAAACGAAACCTTATAAATTCAAATTTAAAAATGAAACATTTACTATTAATGCTTTTTATATTGCTAAACATCAATGGGTTTGCGCAAAAAAGCGGAAAGGAATTATTAAAAGAAGTCTCAGAGAAAGTTAATAGTTATGATAATATTTCTATTGACTTTAAATACGTACTTGAGAATACAGCAGAAAATATTAATCAGGAAACCAGAGGGGATGTGGTGTTGGAAGGCGATAAGTATAAATTAAATATTCTTGGTGTAACGCGTT
>CAXBHA010000323.1:0-4127 GCA_963974955.1 uncultured Yeosuana sp.
CAAAAATTCATGATCAAATATTAACGTATCAAAAAAATGTATTAAGCCATTTATTGCACTATAATACGTTACAACGCATTACGGATTCAGAACTTTACGGAAACAAATATGTCCTTTCTACTTATATGAATGATTTAAATAATGCTATTTTTAAAGTTGATATTTATGGAAACGTGAATTCGTTTAGACAAAATCTTCAATTAGAATACACCAATATGCTAATTGCTGTTTTAACGGGCAAACAAGCGGATAAATATGATTACAACGCTCAGTCGATGGCGCTTTACAATTTAAAAAACATAAGAACTATGGCTGCACCCTCTGGGAATATTTCTTCCAAAGCGCATAAACAGCATTTAAGAACCCTTGTTGATAATGCATTAAAGGAAATTAAATAGAATATATAGATATTTAGAACTGCTAAAAAAGAGGGTTGTCTGAAAAGTTGAAATAATAAACCGTCGTGCGAACATAGTGAAGTAATCTTTTTTATTGATTATCAAAATATTACAGATTGCTTCGTACTTCGCAATGACCTCGAAATATACTTTTTAGACAGCCTCTTTTTTATTTCATGTTAAGAGTATTCAGGAATTTTACCTTTTACATCCTTGAAAAAAGCATGCATAAACTCAAAATCTTTTTCAATATCGTCCGTTGGATAAAACGGTTCTGAAATTTTATTTTGTTTGTTTTCAAAATCCAACGTAAACATGATAATAGGCACATTGGCTTTTTTGGCTATATAATAAAATCCGGTTCGCCATTTTTCCACTTTCTTTCTAGTTCCTTCTGGGGACATCGCCATTCTAAACTCTTCTTTTTCATTAAAAAGTTTAGCAATCGTATCCACTTTATTCTCCTTCGCATGTCTGTCAATGGGAGCGCCTCCTAATAGTCTAAATATCCAACCTATTGGAAAAATAAACAACTCTTTTTTTCCAACAAAATTTGTTTTTAAATGTAACACAGAACGCAATAGAACACCAATATAAAAGTCGTGCCAACTGGTATGAGGTGCTGTAATAATAACAGCTTTTTTAGTATAATCTTTCGAAAAGTCTGTATTTCCAACAACCTTCCAACCTAGAATTTTAAAATAAATAAATTTAGCTAACCATTGCATATTACATTTTCTGATAAAGTTCTTTCAGTTTGTCTCTGGTTATGATTTTTTTCCAGTTTTTTCCAACAGCATTTTCCCAAAGTGGTTCTAAACTCAAAGAAATGTTTATCATAATATCAAATTCCGAATCATCTAAGTTAGCACAAATCCCCTTTGGTATTGTAATATGATGCTTCCTTTTCATTTCCTTGAAAAGTTTTACCTCTTCTGGATAAAATTCTTCTAACTGATTAAATACAATACAATTTCCTATACCGTGTTTTGTTCCCAATAAATAAGACATTCCATAGCTCATAGCATGTGCTACTCCTACTTGAGAATAGGCAATGCTCATACCGCCATGCCATGAGGCCATCATTAGTTTATCTTGCGATTCAGTCTCTGAAATGGCATCATTCAAAAAGATTTCTTTGCAAAGATGCATAGCTATGTCTCCATAGCTCTGGCTAAAGGCATTTAAATACGTACCATTTAAGGATTCTACACAATGAATGTAGCAATCCATTCCTGTATAAAACCATTGATCAGTTGGCACCTCTTTAGTTAATTCAGGATCCAAAATCACTTGATCAAATGGGGTGAAATCAGAGTTAATTCCTAATTTCTTTTCAGGCCCTGTAAGAACAGTGGTCCTAGAAACTTCGGCGCCAGTACCAGAAATTGTTGGAATACCAACATGGTATATGGCTGGGTTTTTAACTAAGTCCCAACCTTGATAATCTTTTGCTTCGCCCTCATTGGTTAGCATAATGGCCACTGCTTTTGCCAAATCCAAAAGGGTGCCGCCGCCAATTCCAACAACACCAGAAGTGCCTTGTCTCGATGTTAATATAATATCTTCAACTAAACTATCAACTTGAGATGTTTTAGGCTCTTCATTTGCAGAGATATAAATGATTTTATCATCATAAGCAATCGGAATTCGAGACGATAACCAAGCTTTGCCTTTAAAAACATCGTCTACCAAAAATACAAATGGCGCATGAACGTTTAATCGTTTTGAGGCTAATATTTCACTTAATTGATTGAAACTACCTCTGCCAAAAACGACTCTTGGCACCATGGGAAAGTTTTTATAACTCATTTAATGATTTTTCTTTTTCACTAGGTAAAAATAGTGTTATTTAACATTTACTCGTTTAAATAGTCCTGAAATTTTTCTGAAAACAATCCGATGTCATATCCGTCAACCAATGCGTGATTTACGCTTATAGCCATATTCATGTGTAAGGTTGAATTGATTTTATTTGTTTTGCCAAATGCGATTTTTGGAACAGAATCAACTTCTTTTGTTACAGGTTCCTTATGCCCAGTAAAATTGAGCCAAGGCAATGCAGAACAATGCACACAATCTAATCCGTTTTTAGGCGGAAACAAATCGGTTGTATTATTAATTCTCGTTTTTTCTGATTCTATATTTTCTATAAACACCCCTAAATCCTTATCAAAATCAATAAACGAAAAAGCATACGTCAAATCATTACGCATAATAGTTGGAGAGGCATTGATGACGTTAAACTCTACAACATTCCGGTCTAAAATTCTTAGTCTTAATGCTTTTACACTATTAATTGCTCGCATACAATCGTGCAAATATTTTGCAAAAAAACTAATGTGTGTGTCTTTTGAAAATTGATGAGCTTTGGTAACATCGAAAGGAATTGTTAGAGCAAAATAAGGATCCAATAAACCACTAAAATGCTCATAATGTTGTTTTCTGTTCCATATATTAATATCAATAACCTTCATATTAATGCAATAAACTTTTTAATTCTCTTAAACTGCTAATTGTTCTGTACGTTTTTCCATTGGTCTCTTTCTCTGTAACTTGTTCATGTGCCCAAGTTGTATGAAATGGCACATGAATAGCATGAGCTTTTAAATGGACCAATGGTAGGATGTCGGATTTTAAAGAATTTCCAATCATTAAAAATTCTGAAGGTTTAATGTCTAAATGGTTTAACAGTTTTGAATAATTAGTGTCCTGTTTATCGCTCATCACTTCAATATGATGAAAATACGTTGTCAATCCAGATTTTTCCAGTTTACGTTCCTGATCTAATAAATCTCCTTTAGTCGCTAAAATTAATCGATATTTTTTAGATAGTTCTTTAAGCACTTCTTCCACGCCATCTAAAAGCTCTACTGGCTTTTCAAGCATGTTCTTCGCAATATTCAAAATATCCTGAATGGTTTTTTGGGAGACATTATAATTAGAAATGTCCAATGCCATTTCGACCATTGAAAGCGCGAAGGCTTTAACGCCATAGCCATATAATGGAAGGTTTTTCATTTCCATTTTAAACAGTTCCTGATCTGTTTTGTTTGGTGTTTCATATTCAGACATTAAGGTGCAAAATTCTGTTTCTGCCTCGCGAAAATAGGTTTCGTTAACCCATAAGGTGTCATCGGCATCAAACCCAATAACTTTAATGTTTTGGTAATTTATTTCCATTGTTTTTTAGCACGTTCTAAATCTTCAGGGGTATCAATTTCAACCCCTTGAACATCGGTTTCGACCATTTTTATACGTTTCCCATATTCTAAATACCTTATACATTCAATCTTTTCCGAAGCTTCCAATGGCAACATCGGTAATCGATAAAAATCTAAAATAGCTTCTTTTCTAAAAGCATACACTCCCTTGTGCTTGTAGTATTTCACATCGACCGTTTTATCTCTAGGATATGGGATTGGACTTCTGGAAAAGTACAATGCAAAATTATTTTTATCCACAATAACCTTAACGGTATTTGGGTTGCCAATTTCATCCCAATCTGTAATGTTTACCATTAAAGAGGCTAAATCTATCTGTTTGGTATGATCGTCTTTAAAAACGTCTATAAGTTTTTTTAATGACCCCTTATCTGTAAATGGCTCATCTCCTTGAACATTAATAACAATATCAATATCTAAAAACTCAACCGCCTCTGCTATTCTATCACTGCCACATTCGTGCTCCTTTATACTCATCATGGCCTTACCTCCATGAGCCATTATT
>CAXBHA010000324.1:0-4120 GCA_963974955.1 uncultured Yeosuana sp.
CCATCTTCAACGGTATAGGAATTCAGGCGCTCCCAAATGGTGGTAGCGCCATTTTTCACGGAATACAACCATGACGGATAGGTGGTCTGTTGTAGTAATTTATAAGCCATTTCATCCTTTCCGTTTTCCGATAAGGCATGATTCAGGGAAGCCGTTCCTATAAAGCCCGTCATTAAGGAATAGGCAGGGCGTTCTACCCCAAGCTCATCCATATTTGTGCGCTTAATGGTAGTTACTAGATTGTTGACCACTTTTTCCTTGTTCTTTTCATCGAGGACATTAAAATTTAATGGAATGGCGTAAGATGCCTGGGTGTCCACAAAATCACCAGCTTTTTTATACATATCCTCAGGTAAAGGTGGTCCAAAACGGGTACTTTGATTTCCCAAATGTAGGGTCTTGCCGGTTGCTGAATCGATATAAGCACTATTTAAAAAAGCCTTGCGCTCTTGATATTGTTTTCTAAAATTTTCGGCATCTTCAGGTTTATTCAAGAGTTCAGCGGTATGAGTCAGAATCTCCAAATCCCGCAAATGGTAAACCGCCCACAGCATGGTATCCTCATTCTTAAAACCTTCCGGACTCAACCAGTCCCCTAACGGTCCTTCATTTAGAATTCCGGATTCCGAATCAATTTTTGAATTCAGAAACTCAACATATCGTTTCATAGCCTCATAATGTTCTTCTAGCACGATCAAATCATCATATTGTTGGTATAATTCCCAAGCAATTATTATCCCGGCACTTCCCCAAAGCGTACCTCCAAATCCACCACCAACCGGAGCTACATCGGTAAAACGACCATCTTTCCTTTGTATATCACGCATAGCCAAAAGGTGTCGGTCCAAAAAGGGTTCTATATCCGCCAAAAAGGTAGCTGCTTCCGAAAATACATTGATATCCCCGCTCCAGCCCATGCGCTCGTTACGAGCAGGTGTATCCGTAGGAATGGATAAAAAATTACCCCGTAAGGACCAGGTAATATTCTCCCAAAGTTTGTTGACCAATTCGTTGGATGTCTCGTAGGAAGATGCCAATTCTTTAATGGAACTGACCACTAATCCTTTTACATTTTCCAAAGGCAAAGGCTCATTGATTCCTGTTATTTCCAAAAAGCGATAACCGTGAAACGTAAACCGAGGCCTTATGGTTTCCTCTCCACCTTTTCTTATGTAAATATCTTGGGTCAGGGCCGCTCGAATATTCTCGAGCATGACCATTCCCGTATTTTTTTCATATTCCGATAAATCCGGATATTTTACTTCGGCATACCGTAAGGTTATGGTATCGCCGGCTTTACCTGGAGGCAACTTTATTTCCGGAAAACCGACCATATTCTGGTTCATATCATACACAAAAACTCCGGGTCGTACCACTTCAACGTTCACTGGGGTCAAATCCTTCACAATACTCGGATTTTCTCCTACCTGTCCGATTAATTGTAAATCCTTATAATTAAAATCTTCAGTTTGAAAAGTAGTTCCTTCCAATGGAACTACAACTGCATTTTTCCAATTGTTATCATCATAACTTGCGGACGACCAATTTAAAATGGCTGACTCTTTTTGGGCATCATATACCTCACCTTGAAAGAAACTACCATAGCGAATTGGGCCATCAGAAAATAATTTCCAGTCGCTATCATTGGTGGTAATAATTTGTTTAGAACCGTCTGTATAGGTAATCACGAGCTGAGCCAAAAAGGACTGTCGGTCCCCAAAATAATTCCAGTTTTCTCCGCTGTAGGTAATATTTCCACTCCACCAACCTTCACTCATTATAGCCCCCAAAGCGTTTTTATCGCCCGATGTAATTTCTTTGGTGACATCATAGGTTTGGTACATGTGGGTTTTATTATACTGCGTGAGTCCCGGATTAAAATAATCCTCACCTACCCGGTTGCCATTTAAATACATTTCATAAATACCTCTAGTGGTCACATATAATCTTGCCTTGGCTACTTTTTTATTGGATGTGCTAAATTCCGTTCTTAACAGGGGTTCGGCATTTTTGCTAGGATTGGCTAGTACTAAAGTTCCTTCTGCTCCTCCTTCTATATGTAAAACCCCGTCTTTTAGGACTAAATTCGAATTCAAATTAATCTGTTTTTCAAATACCCCATTATATTGCGACTCTTTTTCAAATCCATCCGAAAAAAGGGTATTGGAAGGAGCCCTGAAGTTTCTAATTTTAATATCGGAGAAATTGGCTTTCTGATTGGCACCTAAATAAAAACCAATATCAGCAACCATTGGAAAACTAATATAATTATTTCCAGAACCTACAGGATTAAGATTAATGCCTCTAGAGGCACGAGGGTTATCATCTGCGCTGGGATCTTTAGTTAACTCATTATTTTCTTCCTTTCCGTTGATATAAAGCCTAAAGATTCCAAAATTACATTCCGTGTAAAAAATATGTTTCTCGTTTTTGTTGCCCACATTTATTAAAGTCAAGGGTACTTCAAAGGTTTTAAAAGGATCGTCATCTTTGTCCTCTGGAGCATATCCCACCCTGTAAATATTAAATTTGGCCAAACCATCTTCAGAGCCATCGACCTCTGAAACATCTAATTCAAATCGAATGAAGCTTTCATCTTTTCCGGATTTCATCCCTTGAATATTCATATTCTTATTCATGAGCCGGCCGTCATTCGCTCCAAAAACAAATGAGGCCTGGGTACTTTTGGATTTTTCATCTATCTGAAGTCCATATTCCAACTTAAAAACGGATAAGTAATGGGAGTACAACACCATGTCATCTTCAATACCGCCAATCCATTCTGCACCATTCCATTGTTCTGAATTTGGATTGGAATCCATTAATCCGGTTTCAAACCAAGAAGAATTTTCCGAAACTTTATTATTTTCATCCCAAACCTTTAGCTTCCAATCGTACCTGGTCATTGGTTTTAATTTGCCCCCAGTATATGTGATTGCCAATGAAACATCACTAGTTACCTTTCTGCTGTCCCAAACTATTTCACCATTTTCTGAAATCACCTTGATTTGGTAAGCTGTTTGAAACTGGCCCACTTCATTCTTTATCGATTTCATCTGCCAGCTAAAACGAGGCGTTTTCACATCAATGCCTAACGGGTTTTTTAGATATTCAACTGTAAGCTCCTGAGTAGGTGTTTGGGCATGTGAAAAAATTAAACTACCCACTAAGCATATGACAAATGCAAATGTTCCTTTTAACATGTTAATATTAATTTTTAAGTACTTTTCAATTCTGAAAAATAAATAAGTTGATGTGGACCAATATATCTTAATATTAACAAATAACTGTTATGTACAGTTAGGTAGCCTACTTTAAAGTTAAAAAATTGCAAATTCTTTATTTTACTATATTCGAAAAATAATAACTCAGAAAATATGCTGCATCTTATTCAAATAATTGAAGATTCCAAAGTTCCTAAATATAAACAGATTATTAATTCGCTTTTTACAGCTATCGAAAATGGTGACATAAAAAAAAATGACAAACTACCCTCGGTTAATGAACTATTGATTGAGTTCGATATTTCGAGGGATACCATCGTGCGAGCCTATGACTATTTAAAAAAACGAGAATTAATAGAATCGGTCCCTGGAAAGGGATATTATATCAAAAAGGACGACCTGGTATTAAAAGCAAAAGTTTTTTTACTATTCAACAAATTAAGCGGCCATAAAAAGATTATTTACGATGCTTTTGCAAAGGAACTAGGTGATAATGCCACAATCGACTTTTTTATTTACGACAATAACTATAGGCAATTCAAGAACTTGATTGAAGCTAGTAAGGCCAGGAATTATACCCATTTTACAATAATTTGCCATTTCGAGGAAGGTGGTGAAGATCTAATAAATTTTATAAATAACCAGATACCTATCGAAAAATTGATAATCCTGGATAAAAAGGTAGAGCTTTTAGGGTCTACGGTAGGTTGTATTTATCAGGATTTTGAGAAGAATATTTATGAAGCCCTTGCAGAACTGAATCCTCAATTAAAAAAATACAAACAAATTAAACTACTGCTTCGCAAAAGAACCTATCACCCCATTGAGATTAAAAGCGGATTTATAAAATTCTGTGGTCAATACGCCTACGATTTTAAAATAGTAGAGGAAATAGA
>CAXBHA010000325.1:0-4119 GCA_963974955.1 uncultured Yeosuana sp.
AGGTCTTTGTCTTTATCGCTCTCCTTTTCACTTTGCTCCCCATAACGACGCGCTATAATACGAGCAACTTCGCCAACTTCCTCGGTAAGTTGGGCCATATTGGTGAGTTCATTAAAATAACGTACACCATGTTCTTTAATCCAGTTATCGACTATTTGTTGTGCGTTTTGAATGTTCATTTTAATTTTTTAAAAACATATAAAAATAATAAAATTAAGAGGCATGGAACAACTATAATCCTAATTTCACTTAAAATAACCTGTAATCCCCATTCTGAAAAAAATTTTTCAATTCCAATTGGAGAGACTTTTATTCCGCGAAACGGAAAGAAAAAACGTTCATTATTAAATGGTATAAAAAAACCAACACCTCGCCCTCCTGAAGTCATGGCATCAAGCATACCATGAGATAGCGTAGATAAAAAAACCACTAAAAACCAAAGCTTTTTGTTTTGTTTGCCAATGGTAAACATTAGCAAGAATGCCCATAATAGTGCAAATACTATAGAATGCGTAAACCCCCTATGACCTAATGGACTTGAGTATGGAATACCCAATTTAAAACCTATAACATCAAAATCCGGAAGAATGGTTGAAATTACAGTAGCAATTAAAAGCCCTTTTGTGTTTTTGTTATCTATAACTTTTGTTAAGGTATATCCCACTACACTATGACCAAATATTGATGCCATTATTCTCTATTTTTAGAATCGATAATTATGGTCACTGGCCCGTCATTTAACAACTCCACTTTCATATCGGCACCAAATTGCCCTGTTGAAACCTCTTTGCCTAAATCAAACTTTAATCGCTTTAAAAATGCTTCGTACAATGGAATAGCCACATCAGGTTTAGCGGCATTAATATAACTTGGTCTGTTTCCTTTTTTTGTTGATGCGTGCAACGTAAACTGACTGACTAAAATAGCATCTCCCGAAGTATCTATTAAAGACAGATTCATGACGTCATTCTCATCGCCAAATATGCGCAAATTCACAATTTTGTTCGACAGCCATTTAATATCTTCTTGTGTATCTTCATTAACAATACCAAGAAAAATCAATAGTCCGTTTTTTATAGAGGCTACCGTTACACCTTCAATGGTAACACTTGCCTTTAAAACGCGCTGTATAACTGCTTTCATTCCTGTCCATAGCCCTTTCCAAAGGAAAGGGAACTTGTTATGTTGAAATTTATTTTTTACTAAAAAATTACTAGGTAAGATTTTTACCTTTTCTTTTTTTTTCTCTTATTTTCCCCTTTGGGGAAATGTCCGCAGGACAATGGGGGCCTACTATTCCCAATTATCTGTTCGGTAATGTTCATCTTCACCTTCAAGTAATTGCAAATAACTGCGATATCTTGAAAAGGCTACCTCGTTGTTATCCAAAGCTTTTTTTACGGCACAATGTGGCTCATTAACATGTAAACAGTTATTAAACTTACAATGTTGTTTTAATTTAAAAAACTCTGGAAAATAATCGCCGACTTCTTCTTTATCCATATCAACCACACCAAACCCCTTAATGCCAGGTGTATCTACTATTTTAGCGTCAAAACTTAAATCAAACATTTCCGCAAAGGTTGTGGTATGCTGCCCTTGCATGTGTTGAATCGAAATTTCTTTTGTTTTAATATCTAAAGATGGTTCTATAGCATTTATTAACGTAGATTTTCCAACACCGGAATGTCCTGAAAACATACTCACTTTATTATGCATTAAGGATTTTACTTTATCTACATTTTTACCTGTTTTTGCCGAAACCTCAATACACTCATAGCCTATCTTTCGATATACATGTGCGAGATATTTTACTTCGGAAAGTGCTTCGTCACCATAGGTGTCAATTTTATTAAACAGTAATATTGTTTTAATGGAATAGGCATTTGTGGTGATTAAAAACCGATCAATAAAACTGGTTAAGGTTGGTGGATTATTAATGGTTATCATTAAAAAAACCTGATCGATATTTGCTGCAATTATGTGGGTTTGTTTGGATAGATTAACCGATTTTCGAACAATATAATTTTGTCTATCATGAATGGTGTGAATAATACCTCTTACTTGATTGTTGTCCGTTTCCAATTCAAAATCCACAAGGTCTCCAACGGCAATAGGATTCGTGCTTTTAATACCTTTTAGCCTAAATTTCCCTTTGATTCGGCATTCGTAAGTCTCACCTAATTCTGTTTTAACGGTGTACCAACTTCCAGTAGATTTATAAACGAGTCCTGTCATTCAGCTAATATATTGTAACTTTTACAATAAAAAAAGGTTGCCGTAAAGCAACCTTATAATAAAAATCTTAATTCTCTAAATTAGTACTTATAAGCCACGCCTTTTTTAATAGCTTGAGAGCCTCCCAATCTATTAGAGCTTGCTCCCAGTGTAGTTTTATCTGCAGTTAATAAAATAAATGGGCAACCTTGTTCTGCCGCATCCATTTTTAATTTTTTTTCAGCCTTTCTATCTCCAGTGTTTCCAGTTTGAAAATTTATCAATCCTGTTTTACCTCTAACTTCATCACCTTTTTTAAGACCCGCAATGTAACCTTTGTCTTCAAGAATAACTACATTTTCCCAACCATCTTTTCCACTAACATCAATTTTTTCGGTTATATCTTCTTCACGACCGCTTTTCCCATAAATAATTTTTTCAACAGCATATTTACCAATGGTATTTTCAGCGTCCTCACCTTCATATACAAAATCTATTGTATATTCTTCCAACCTAATGACTTTCCCTTCTACAATTTCACCACTGTGTTTGAAAATTTTATCACCTTGTGCATTAACAAATGTGATCATGAGCATTGCTGCTAAAAATAAAGCTTTTTTCATATTTTAAAATTTAGTTAATATTGAATGCAATAATACTAAAAAAACTAATTGATAATTGATTTATTATCCATTGATAATTTTTTCTTGATGGTTTATAGACTCTTGATGAATGGCCTTAAACATTTTTAAGATAAACTCTTCACTCAATCCTCTCGATTCTCCTTCTAAAACCATATGCCCTAAAATCTCGTTCCAACGTTTGCTTTGTAATACGGCCACATTTTTTTGTTTTTTAAGCGCACCAATACCATCGGCAGCTTTCATGCGTTTTCCAAGTAAATCGATAATTTGATTATCTACTACATCAATCTGAGCTCTTAAATTATTTAATTTACTATTATATTCTGCCTCGGGTTCTGTCTCTTTTCTAATTTTCAAATCTTTCATAATTTGAATTAAGGCTTTTGGTGTCACCTGTTGAGATGCATCACTCCATGCTTTGTCTGGGTCAAAATGTGTTTCAATCATCAAGCCATCAAAATTTAAATCCAATGCCGTTTGGGACACATCAAAAATCATATCGCGTTTTCCTGTAATATGTGACGGATCATTAATGATTGGTAAATCCGGAAACTTAGTTTGCAACTCAATAGCCAATTGCCACTCTGGGTTGTTTCTATATTTTGTTTTTTCGTAGGTTGAAAACCCTCTATGAATGACACCCAATTTTTTAATATCCGCAGTTGCTAAACGCTCAATAGCGCCTAACCACAAGGCTAAATCTGGATTTACCGGGTTTTTTACCAACACTACTTTATCAGTGCCTTGCAAAGCATCGGCAATTTCCTGAACAATAAACGGACTTACCGTTGAACGTGCACCTATCCATAACAAATCAATATCGTGCTCTAGCGCTAATTCCACATGAGCTCTATTGGCAACTTCAGTAGCCGTTTTTAAACCTGTTTCTGCCTTTACTTTTTGTAACCATTTCAGCCCAAGCGCCCCTACCCCTTCAAACATGCCCGGGCGTGTTCTTGGTTTCCAAATACCGGCTCTGTAATAACTCACATCGGTGTCTTTCAATTTGTGGGCAATTTTTAATACTTGTTCCTCTGTTTCTGCGCTGCAAGGCCCTGCAATCACTAACGGGTGATTTAATTTTAAATCCTCTAACCAGGTTCTCAACTCTTTCTTGTTTTCCATATCCCTTTTGTCTTTCAGACATTTTCCCCAAGGGAAAAATCTATTTATAAATTTTAGTTTTAATATTTAACTTTTTTGAATGTCCGTAATTTGCCATAAGTCTGAAAAATATAATAATTCTGTCATTCCGACA
>CAXBHA010000326.1:0-4103 GCA_963974955.1 uncultured Yeosuana sp.
AACATTGGTTTGCAGGAGCTAATTTATTTTACATAGGTGAAAGAAAGGATCAATTTTATTTAAACGATCCTTTAATTAATACAACACCATTTACGGTAACATTGGATAGTTATTTTGATGCTAATGTACATGTTGGATATCATGTTAACGATCAAATTTCAGTTTTTGCTAAAGCTAATAATCTTGCAAATAACATGTATCAGCGTTGGCAGAATTTTCCAGTTCAAGGAATCCAGCTTTTAGCTGGAGCAACCTATAAATTTGATTTTTAAAGCATATATAATATTTACAAATAAAAAGGAGGCTGTCTTAAAAGTGTGGTTTTACGTCATTGCGAGGAACGAAGCAATCGGTAAGTTGTTAGTAATCAATCAACAGATTACTTCACAACTACGTTGCTAACTTCTAAACAAAATATATTTTATTTATCGTTAATGTTCGTAATGACAACTTGTTTTAACTTTTCAGACAGCCTCTTTGTATTTTTCTTTAATCAAAATAAATAACATGAAGAAGTGTCTTTTAAGTTTTGTTTTAGTTTCAATGGTGGTTTCTTGTCAACAAAAAACAGAAGTTGACTTTTTGGTTATAAATGCCAAAGTGTATACTGTAAATTCAAATTTTGAAGAAGCTGAAGCATTTGTAATACAGAATGGTAAATTTCTTGAAGTAGGCAATTCCAAAGATATTCAAGGAAAGTATGCTTCAAATAATATTATCGATGCAAAAGGTCAAACTATTGTACCTGGATTTATCGATGCACATTGTCATTTTTTAAATTTAGGATTTGCTTCCCAAGAAGTAGATTTGTTTGGAACTAATAGTTTTGATGAGGTTGTTAATAAAATCATTGATTTTTCAAAAACTCATAATACAATGTATATTAGAGGCAGAGGTTGGGATCAAAATGATTGGGAAAACAAAGAATTTCCTGACAATGTACTTTTAAATAAAGTATTTCCAAATACACCAGTAATTTTAAAACGAATTGATGGGCACGCATCATTGGTTAATCAAGCAGCATTAGATTTAGGAAACGTAACGGTTGACAGTAAAGTAAATGGAGGTGAATTGGTTACTAAAGATGGCAAATTAACCGGAATTCTTATTGATAATGCTCAAGGACTGGTTTTGAAGCATTGGCCAAATTCCACTCGTGATGATACAGTTAATGCGCTACTAAAAGCGCAGGAAATTTGTTTTGAAAATGGCTTAACAACAGTGGATGACGCTGGCTTAGGTATTGATGCGATTGAAGTTATTGACAGTTTGCAAAAAGAAGGTAGCTTAAAAATGCGTGTTTATGCCATGGTTTCTGGAACTCCAAGTAATGTAGACTACTATTTAAATAAAGGTTTGGTTAAAACCGAAAATCTTCATGTAAGGTCCTTTAAATTTTATGCCGATGGCGCTTTGGGTTCTAGAGGGGCATTGTTACGCGAACCATATAGTGACAAACCAGGACATTTTGGCTTGCAAGTAACACCCTTAGATGAATTTAAATCGGCAGCAAACCGTATTGCCAATTCAGAATTTCAAATGAATACACATGCTATTGGAGATTCTGCAAATCATGCCGTTTTACATATTTATAAAGAAGCTTTAAAAGGTAAAAAAGATCGCCGTTGGAGAATTGAACATGCACAGATTATTTCACCTGAAGATTTTAAGTTATTTGACGATATGATTCCGTCTGTACAACCTACCCATGCCACAAGCGATATGTATTGGGCTGAAGATAGGTTGGGCAAAGACAGAATTAAAGGAGCCTATGCCAATAAGCAATTATTAAATGCGTATGGAAAAGTAGCATTAGGAACAGATTTCCCAGTAGAGGAAGTAAGTCCTTTTTTAACATTTTACGCGGCTGTGGCTAGGCAAGATTTAGATGGATATCCCAAAGAAGGCTATCAAACAGAAAATGCACTAACTAGAGAAGAGACATTAAAAGGAATGACCATATGGGCAGCCTATTCAAATTTTGAAGAACATGAAAAGGGAAGTATTGAAGTTGGAAAGTTTGCTGATTTTATTATACTCGATAAAAACATAATGGAAGTGCCGGTAGAAGAAATTCCAACCATAAAAGTGTTAAATGCCTTTATCGACGGGCAATCCGTTTACAATCAAGATAACTTGGCTAAATAATCAAAATGGTCACCATCTAAAACCAGTTCACATTTTAAGCCAATGGTTTCACAAGCTAATTTAAGGGTTTTAAAATCTAAATATAGCCATTTCATCGGTGCTTCTTTTATCCCCTTATAACTCAAAAAATAATCAAGTTCTCCATAATAATTGGAGTGTGCATCTATCCATAACCCACCATCGTCGTCTTTATACATATATTTGATATCTGAAGAGTCTATTAATATCTGACCATTTGGATTCAGTAATGATTTTAAATGAGTTAGGTATTTTGAAAGTTGAGATAATTCTTGAAAAATACCGGTGCCATTCATTAGGAGTAAAATAGTGTCAAAGGGTTCGGTTTCATCCAAAACAGCTTTTAATTCCACATTTTTTAAACCTCGAAGTTTGCAAACTTCAATGGCCCCTTTTGAGATATCAATAGCTTTTACCTTAAAATTGTTTTCTTGAAGATATAAACTATGGCTTCCGGCACCACATCCAACATCAAGAACAGATCCTGTTGCCAGCATTAATGCCTTTTGCTCTATCTTAGGGATGTCTTTAAAGTTTCTAAAAAGATAGGAAATGGGTAGAATATCATCACCAGAAATATTGGTTGAAGTTATGATGTCTTCAGTGAATTCACCTTTTTGATAATCTAAAAGTGCTTGTCCAAATAAATCTTTCATAAATCGTTATTGCTAGACTTGAAAAGTCGTGGTAATCTTTTTTTTTTTGCTCTTGATGTCATGTTGAGTACAGTCGAAACATCTCATTTAGCAAAAGATAAGATTTTTCACTTTGTTCAGAATGACAAATTGTTTTAATTTGCTTTATGCAAGACGTCATCAATAATCTTCCAAAGCTCGCCAAAGATAGGCATAACGAAACCAAAAAATTCTTTGATAGGCTAAAAAAGAAACCACCAAAAAATTTGGATTATGTGATGCAAGAGTTGCATGATAAGGAGTTTAAAAGAACAGATTGTTTACAATGTGCAAATTGCTGTAAAACAACTGGTCCGCTATTTACCGATAAAGATATTGAACGCATATCAAAACACTTTAGGTTAAAACCACAACCATTTATTAGTGAGTATTTGCGTATAGATGAGGAGAATGATTATGTCCTTCAAAGTGTGCCCTGTGCCTTCTTGGGTACTGATAATTATTGTTCCATATATGGAGTAAGGCCCAAGGCCTGTAGTGAGTTTCCTCATACTGACAGAAAAAAATTTCAACAAATATCTAACCTCACATTAAAAAATGTGGCCATTTGTCCTGCTGCTTATAATATTGTTGAAGAGATGAAGAAGTTAATTAAGTAGTCTGCTTTTTGTTATATTTAAAAACAAATGTTTAATGCTATGCAAGAATTTTTAAATTATTTTGAAACCATGCCATCTTTGCACCGAAGTTTGATTTTAGTTGGTGGTTTAACATTTTTCTGGGTATTAGAAGGCTCAGTTCCATTATTTAAATTCAAATATAAAAAATGGCGACATGCCGTTCCTAATTTATTTTTTACCGTAACCACTATCATTATCAATTTTGTATTGGCATTCTTATTGTTAATGTCTGCAGATTGGGTGATGGCCAATAATTTTGGCATTCTTAATTGGCTGCCTAAAATGCCATTATGGCTATATGTAATTTTAGGTGTTTTATTTATGGACTTTTTCGGGGCTTATTTGCCACATTTTGTCGAGCATAAAGTGAAGCCTTTGTGGATGGTACATTTAGTACATCATACCGATCATTATGTAGATACCACAACGGCTAACAGACATCATCCATTAGAAAGTGTTATTCGATTTACATTTACGCTTTTTGGTGTTTTTATAATTGGAGCACCTATGGGACTTGTTATGCTATACCAATCGTTGTCATTAATAGCAACACAATTTACACATGCTAATATTAAATTACCAAAGAATATAAAACAAGTTTATGGCACTAAAGCAAAAATAT
>CAXBHA010000327.1:0-4101 GCA_963974955.1 uncultured Yeosuana sp.
ATTTTAGGCTAAAAAAATAGTTCACTTAAAACTATTTGGTGTATTCTTTTTTTAGAATTTTTATATCATCCAGTAACTGGTCAATATCTTTAGGATTGGTGCCATCATAAAACCCTCTAATCTGCTTTTTTTTATCAATTAACATAAAATTCTCGGTATGAATCATATCAAATTCATCACCATTCCCTGTGGTTTTTACAGCTAGATAACTTTTTCTAGCGAGCTCATAAATTTGTTTCTTATCACCAGTAAGTAAGTTCCATTTCTTATCATTGACCCCTTTTTCAATGGCATATCGTTTTAGCTGGGCAACACTGTCTATTTGAGGCGTTACCGAAAAGGAAAGCAGCATCACATCTGTGTCATCCATAATTTCTTTTTGAATAATAGCCATATGATTTGTCATAATAGGACAAATGGATTGGCAGGTTGTAAAAAAGAAATCGGCAACATAAATTTTATTCTTATAATCTTCTTGGGTAACGATTTTACCGTTTTGATTTGTGAGTTTAAAATGGGCTATTTTATGATACTTTTTTTGGTATTGAAGGGTGCTATCAACCAAATCTGTGCTTACCATAGCAGGTTGATAAATGGGTAATGGTTGGTATACATTTAACTTGCTATAAATTATTGAAATAATGACAATGGAAATGATTAAAAAAGCAATGGCGAACTTTTTATAGGCTTTAAAAAAAGAGAGCATTTGTTTATAAGTTAAGGCTTAACAATTAGAACGAAGGGCAAAAATACGACACATTAGTAATAAAAAGGTGTTTTTAGCTAGTTAAATTATTCTCGAGAATGAAAGTTAATTTAAGAAATAGATTCACGAAAGGGCTGTTTATTTGATGAATAACCGTTAGCTCAAGAAAAGTAAGGACATACACAGTTTAGATGGAGTGGCAATATGGAACATGCAACCGTGTTATTTATCGGCTTATTTAATTTGGTTTAATAGCACATGAGTTGGCCCATCAATGGTCTGGGGATATGATTACTTGTTGAAGTTCGAATGATATTTAACTAATTGAAGGATTTGCAACCTATTTATCTGGACTGGTCATTGAAACCATAGATGGGATGGTTCTTTATAATTAGCAATTAAACTTTTTGTGCAATTTCAGGCTAATCGCGGGGTAATTAATAAATCGGTGTTAAAAAACCAGCCATAAATTACTTTATATTTTCTAAATGGGCTTAAAAGCTTACTTTTGTGCGATTATAAAAATTTGATAAAAGATATATGGAGTTTGTTATTAAAATAGCTCAATTTTTATTGAGCCTCTCTTTACTTATTATATTGCATGAATTTGGACATTTTCTTCCTGCAAAAGCGTTTAAAACACGAGTAGAAAAGTTTTACTTGTTTTTTGATGTAAAATTTTCATTGTTTAAAAAGAAAATTGGGGATACTGTTTATGGCATTGGTTGGTTACCATTAGGAGGTTACGTTAAAATTTCAGGGATGATAGATGAGAGTATGGATACCGAGCAAATGTCTCAGCCTGCAGAACCTTGGGAGTTTCGTTCAAAACCAACTTGGCAACGCTTAATTATTATGCTTGGTGGTGTGACGGTCAATTTTTTACTGGCTATTTTAATTTATATTGGAATGAGCTATGTTTATGGAGATAAGTTTTTGCCAAATGATAATATTAAAGATGGTCTTTTAATTGAAAGCACGGTTGCTAATAAAGCTGGATTACAGACAGGAGATAAGATTATTGCTGTTGATGGTGATAAAATAGAAACCTATATTGAAATTCCTGAAAAAGTGCTTTTTGGCAAGAAAATTACTGTAGAACGAAATGGAGAACGGTTTGTGTTAAATATGCCTGAAGATTTTTTATCACAATTAATTGATTCTAAAGAAAGAGGAATTATTAATTTGAGAACGCCTTTCGTAGTTGTGCAAGTTCCTGACTCATCTCAAAACAAAGCAAGTGGATTAAAAAAAGGAGATATTATTACAGCAATAAATAACACGAAAACAAAATATGCCGATCAAGTAAAATCGGCTTTACAGATCTATAAAAATCAGCAAGTAACAGCTCATGTATTACGAGATGGAAATGACATAACAATTCCTTTAACGATTAGCAATGATGCTAAGCTTGGAGTCGTGTATGCCTCTGGATCAACACCAGAAACTTTAGAAGCATTAGGGTATTATAAGTATGAAACTAAAAACTATGGTTTCTTTGAGTCTTTTCCTGTTGGCATTAAAAAAACAGGAGAAAAAATATCATCTTATATCACACAATTTAAAGCTATTTTTACCCCAAGCACAGGTGCTTACAAGGGTGTAGGTGGGTTTAAAGCTATTTATGATATATTCCCTGATTTTTGGAATTGGCAAGTGTTCTGGAGTATTACTGCCTTTTTATCTATTATGCTTGGAGTTTTAAATTTATTACCTATTCCTGCTCTTGACGGTGGGCATGTCATGTTTTTACTATATGAAATGATTTCTGGCAGAAAGCCAGGGGATAAGTTTATGGAGTATGCGCAAATGGTTGGGTTTTTTATATTGATTGCATTGGTGCTTTTCGCCAATGGAAATGATATTTTTAAAGCTATTTTTAAATAAAAGTTTTAAAAAAAAATAATTTACGCTGAAGGGTGATATTAATTATTAATGGCAGCGTGAAACTTAGTTTTAATTTTAATGAATAAAAATTAAAAGTCGTTTTGCAGTAATTAAAAATATATCTATATTTGCGCTCTCAAAAGCAAAAAGACAACACTCCTCCTTAGCTCAGTTGGTTAGAGCATTTGACTGTTAATCAAAGGGTCCTTGGTTCGAGCCCAAGAGGGGGAGCAAATTAGGTAAAACCACTCAAGAAATTGGGTGGTTTTTTTATGCAGTTTAATCATGTTTTAACTACATTGTATGCATTATGCATTGGGTAACATAACAGTTGTTGCAAAAATATGTCTTGCAATGTGAAACGTAATGTTTTTATAAATTCTGCAATCCTTGGCTATCTCTTTTAAATAACTGTTTGTTTTCTGGTTTGAACAAAGTGGCAATAAGGTTTTACAACTTATTTTTTGGTTTTTATTAAAATAAAAAGAGTTCAAGCATATTGTTCAAGTGCAAATGTTAACCATATATAAAAATAACAATTCTAAATTCATTTTTAACGATTCTTAAACTATATTTGCCCCACAAAAGCATCAAACATTATTAGTACTAATCGCTACATACGTTTTTAGTTGAGTAAAACGCTTTTATCTCAAATGTATTCGCAGGTTTTGCAAACACAAGATCTTCAAAATGCTATTGCCAAAACCGAAGCGAGAACCCATATTAAAGGTTTAGTTGGCTCTTCCCTTTCTTTTGTGATTTCAAGTATTTTTAAACAAGCAGAGAAACCGTTTTTAATGGTTTTTAATGATAAAGAAGAGGCCGCTTTTTATCTCAATGATTTAGAACAATTATGTGGCGATAAAGAAGTGTTTTTTTATCCGGGAAGCTACCGCAGACCTTACCAGATTGAGGAGACTGATAATGCTAATATTTTATTAAGGGCAGAAGTTTTAAACAGAATAAATTCTCGTAAAAAACCTGCCATCATTATTACTTATCCTGATGCTCTTTTTGAAAAAGTAGTTACTAGAAAGGAACTAGAGAGAAACACCTTAAAAATAGGCGTAAACGATAAGTTGTCAATCGATTTTGTAAACGAAGTGTTGTTTGAATATCAGTTTAAACGTGCTGATTTTGTAACCGAGCCCGGTGAGTTTTCGGTACGCGGTGGAATTGTTGATGTGTTTTCATTTTCGAATGACGAACCTTACAGAATAGAGTTTTTTGGAGATGAGGTTGATAGTATTAGAACCTTTGATGTGGAAACGCAACTTTCTATTGAGCAGATAAAAAAAATCAATATTATTCCAAATGTTGAAAATAAATTTTTAGATGAACAGCGCGAAAGTTTTTTTAAATACATCGCACAAAAAACAGTGGTTTGCTTTAAAAATGTCGATTTGTTTTTTGCAAGAATAGAAGATTTTTACATCAAGGCTGAAGAAGCGTTTAAAACACTTTCAACAGACATAAAACGTGCAGAACCCAACGAGTTGTTCTGTAAT
>CAXBHA010000328.1:0-4100 GCA_963974955.1 uncultured Yeosuana sp.
GGAGATATTGTAGCAGGAAACAAAACATCAACCGATACTACAAAAACAAAAACAACCACCACAAAGAATACAGTAAAAAATGTACTTGGCGGATTATTAGGTAAAAAGAAAAGGGATACTATTAATTAATCTTTTTAATTAAATTTCTCGTGTTTTAATAATTAAGTTTCACAATAATTAGGTTTTCTCGTTTAAAAAGTTAAGTTGTAGCTATTATAACTATAAACTTAAAAAGAATATATGAGGCAATTAAAAATTACGAAGCAAGTTACCAACAGAGAATCCAAATCACTTGACAAGTATCTTCAAGACATTAGTAAAATTCAATTAATAACAGCTGACGAAGAAGTAGAGTTAGCACAAAAAATTCGCGCTGGAGATCAAGTCGCTTTAGATAAACTCACAACTGCTAACCTGCGCTTTGTAGTATCAGTCTCAAAACAATACCAAAATCAAGGTTTAACCTTACCCGATTTAATAAATGAAGGTAATGCTGGGTTAGTTAAAGCTGCAAAACGTTTTGATGAAACAAGAGGTTTTAAGTTTATATCGTATGCCGTTTGGTGGATTAGACAAGCTATTCTTCAAGCCTTAGCAGAACAATCTAGAATTGTTAGATTGCCTTTAAATAAAATAGGGTCTATAAATAAGATAAATAAGGCGTATTCGTTTTTAGAACAAACTCATGAAAGACCTCCAAGTGCTCAAGAAATTGCTCATAATTTAGACCTTAGTCTAAATGAAGTAAAACAATCAATGAAGATTTCTGGTAGGCACGTCTCTATGGATGCCCCTTTAAGAGAGGGCGAAACGTCAACACTTTATGATGTTGTAAATTCGAATGAATCACCGAGACCAGATGCCAATTTAATGAGAGTTTCATTAAACATTGAAATAAACCGTGCGCTAGATATGTTATCTGAAAAAGAAGCTGAAGTGATACGCCATTATTATGGAATAAATAACAAACAACCTATGAGTCTTCAAGAAATAGGCGATTCTTTTGGGTTAACACGCGAGCGTGTAAGACAGATAAAAGAAAAAGGAGTTCGTAGATTACGTCATACTTCAAAAAGCAAAGTATTAAAAACATATTTAGGATAATCAGAAATTAGAAATAACCAAAAGAAATATACATGTTAAAAATCATTGTTAAAGAAGGCGAAAATATAGAACGCGCCTTAAAACGTTATAAACGAAAACACCGAAATATTAAAGTGATGCAAAACCTAAGAGACACACAGTTTTTCACAAAACCTTCGGTTAAAAGACGTCGCGAAATTCAAAAGGCAGAATACATCCAGAATATTAGAGATCAAGAAGATATTTAATTTTAATCATAACAACAATCCCATTTGCACTCAACTTGTAAGTGGGATTTTTAATTTATGGAAATAGTGACCACTAAGCCTTCATTGGCGCGAATATTAAATACTGTGTTATCTTCAAAAATAAGATACTGCCCTTTTATTCCCATAAGCTTCCCCGTGTAATGTTTCGTTTTTTCTAAGTTTAAACTTGTTGGTTTTATAGGGTATTTAATTACTGGAAAATCCAAGTTAGTTTCGGTATTGGTTTCAATAAAATACTCTTTAGCCTCATTAGGAATATATTGTTTTAATCTTTCACGCCATTCAACTAAATTTTCATCTTTAATTTCATTTTTAAGCATGGTGCGCCAATTGGTTTTATCAGATACATGGTCTTTTAAAGCTACTTCTGTAATACCCGCCAAATATCGATTTGGGACCTCAACTATTTCAATCGCTTCATGTGCCCCTTGATCAATCCAACGGGTTGGCACTTGACTCTTTCTGGTCACACCCACTTTTACGTTACTGGAATTTGCCAAATACACTATATGAGGTTGCAATTGCACCTTCTTTTCATAATCTAAATCGCGGTCTTCTTTATCTAAATGAGCCGTACTTAGTTCTGGACGCATAATCCAATCAGCGGCCTGTGGTATTTCAAAAAAACAAGTTCTACAAAATCCTTGCCTGTAAATGGGTTTGTCTAAACCACAATTTAAACACTGATATTTAACAAAATCAATAGTTACCATTTTATTTAATAATTGGTTCATGTTTAAAAAATCGTTCTCAAACATTAAATAGTATTGAATAGGTTGCGAAAATTCAGATTTCATTTTTGTTAAAACGCCTTCAAAAGTCATGAAAAAAAGTGTTATTTTTAAGAACTTAAAGATAACACAAATATGCCAACTACTTTAGTAAATTCTATTGCATCTTGGTTTTTAAAGAAACGTTTTCATCAAATTGAATTGTTTTTAAAATATCCCAATGAAGTTCAAAATGAATTACTTTTAAACCTTATTGAAACAGCTAAAGACACCCAGATTGGTAGAAAATTTGACTTTGCTTCTATTGCCAATTACAAAACATTCGCCGAACGAATACCTGTTTCCACTTATGAGGAATACCAAAACATCATTGAAAGATCAAGAAATGGAGAAACTAACATTTTTTGGCCCACACCAATAAAATGGTTTGCAAAATCCAGTGGGACTACAAATGCCAAAAGCAAATTTATTCCTGTAAGCTCAGAATCTCTTGAAGACTGCCATTACGCCGCTGGAAAAGATTTATTATGTATGTATCTTAATAATAATGAAAACTCTCAAATGTTCACGGGCAAGAGTTTACGCCTTGGAGGCAGCAAAGAACTGTATAGAAAAAACGGAACTGTTTTTGGAGATTTATCGGCCATTTTAATTGACAATATGCCGCTTTGGGCGGAATTTAGCAGCACTCCAAGTAGCAGAGTGTCTCTAATGAGTGATTGGGAATATAAAATGCAAGCTATTGTTGACGAAACCATTAATGAAAATGTTACTAGCCTTACAGGTGTACCCTCGTGGATGTTAGTTTTACTTAATAATGTGTTGGAAACCACTGGTAAGAATAATCTATTCGATATTTGGCCAAATTTAGAAGTCTATTTTCATGGTGGCGTAAGTTTTACCCCTTATAAAGATCAGTATAAAAAAATACTTCCTAAATCTCAATTCCAGTATTATGAGATCTATAATGCGTCTGAAGGATTTTTTGCCATTCAAGATAAAAATAATTCCAGCGAATTGTTGCTTATGCTCGACTATGGTATTTTTTACGAATTTATTCCTATGGATTTCTATGGAACGCCTCAGCAAAAGGTCATTCCATTAAGTGATGTGAAATTACACCAAAATTATGCCGTAATAATTACGACAAATGCTGGTTTGTGGCGTTATAAAATAGGAGACACTGTGCGGTTTACATCCATTAACCCGTATAGAATTAAAGTTTCTGGACGCACAAAACATCACATCAATGTATTTGGAGAAGAACTTATTATTGAAAATGCCGAAGAAGCATTGAAAAAAGTGTGCAAAAAAACAAACTCAGAAATTGTAGATTATACGGCCGCTCCTATTTTTATGAAAGGCAAAGAAAAAGGGGCTCATGAATGGATCATTGAATTTAAAACACCTCCAAATGATATTCAATATTTTAAAGAATTATTTGACAATGCCTTAAAAGCATTAAACTCTGACTATGAAGCCAAACGATATAATAATATTACATTAAATAAACCAGCCATACACCTTGGAAGAAAAAACCTTTTTTATGATTGGTTAAAACAAAGCAACAAGCTTGGGGGCCAACACAAAGTGCCAAGACTCTCAAATACCAGAGATTATATCGATGAACTGCTAAAGCTAAATGCATAGCTAATTTCTATTCGTCGAACAAATACACTTTTTTTAAGTTTTTAAACGAAAAATACATAACATTAATCTAAAATACTTTTAAAACCTTTGCACACTAACTAATAAGGTATACTTTTGAAAAAATTTAAACTAAATATTGCTCCTCATATACTTTATTAATTAACATCCATAAAACAAAAGAGATCGTCAAAAAAGTAATTTTCTAGACGATTTTTTTTTGTTAAATTTAGCTTTTTCCTTGATAATTATTAAGAAATTAAAAAAAGCTTAAAAATTAATTGAATGCCCGTAATTTGTCATAAGTCTGAAAACATAATAATTTTGTCATTCCGACAAAGGAGGAATCTCATTGATTTTCAATAGATTC
>CAXBHA010000329.1:0-4096 GCA_963974955.1 uncultured Yeosuana sp.
CAAGAACGCAAGTTTGGCAATGGTTAAAAAACCAGGTGAAACTAGACGATGGCAGGAAATTCAACATTGAATTGTATATGGAATTATTTGATGATGAGGTAGAAAAAATCATTACTGAAATTGGCGAAGAAAACATAAAGAAAAGTAAATTTAAATTAGCCATTGAGCTTTTTGATAAACTAGTGATTTCAGAAAAATTTGAAGAGTTCTTAACGCTACCTGCCTATCAGTACATATAAAAAAACAATCCTGCGATTGCGGACACAATCAACAGGATCTAATTATTAACAATAAATAACGTATCACAAAATTATGAAAAATTTATCACAAACAACTTATCGTTCTGCATTACAAACTGTAAGAGATCTTAAAACAAAGTATGGAAATACTTGGAATGCAATAAATCCTGAAAGCGCCGCTAGAATGGTTGTTCAAAATCGTTTTAAAACAGGTTTAGATATTGCTAAACATACAGCAGCCATTATAAGAAAAGATATGGCAGCGTACGATGCAGATTCATCTCAATACACCCAATCTCTTGGTTGTTGGCACGGTTTTGTGGCGCAGCAAAAAATGATCGCTATTAAAAAACATCACAAAACTACAAGTAAAAAATATTTATATCTATCTGGTTGGATGGTTGCTGCATTACGCTCAGAATTTGGACCATTGCCAGATCAATCTATGCACGAAAAAACGGCTGTTCCATCATTAATAAATGAAATTTATGATTTCTTACGTCAAGCAGATGCTATTGAGTTAAATGATTTATTTAAACGACTTGAAAAAGGAGAAGATGTGCAAGATCAAATTGATAACTTTGAAACACATATCGTTCCTATTATTGCTGATATTGACGCTGGTTTTGGAAATGAAGAAGCTACCTATTTGCTAACAAAAAAAATGATTGAAGCTGGTGCTTGTGCTATTCAAATTGAAAATCAAGTTTCTGATGCCAAACAATGTGGGCATCAAGATGGAAAAGTAACTGTACCACATGAAGATTTTATTGCTAAATTAAATGCTATAAGGTATGCTTTTTTAGAATTAGGAGTTGATGACGGAATTATTGTTGCAAGAACAGATTCTGAAGGTGCTGGTTTAACCCAAAAGTTACCAGTAAGTCAAGAACCAGGTGATTTAGCTTCTCAATATTTAGCATTTGTAGATGCAGAAGAAATTACTATCAATGATGCAAAAGATGATGATGTTATGCTTAAAAGAGACGGAAAATTATATCGCCCTATAAGATTAGCCAATGGATTATATAAATTTAAAGATGGTTCAAATATAGATAGAGTGGTTTTAGATTGTATTACAAGTTTACAAAATGGAGCAGATTTATTATGGATAGAAACGCCAACACCAAATGTTAAGCAAATTGCGCATATGGTAAACAAAGTTAAAGACGTTGTGCCAAATGCAAAATTGGTTTACAATAATTCACCTTCTTTTAACTGGACGCTTAATTTCCGTAATCAAGTATATGAAGAAATGCTTTCGGAAGGTGAAAATATGACAGCTTATGATAGAAATAATTTAATGGATGCACAATATGATGATTCGGAATTAAGCTATCGTGCTGATCAAAAAATTAAAACGTTCCAAATGGATGGTGCAAGAGAGGCGGGTATTTTTCATCACTTAATTACGTTACCAACGTATCATACTACAGCGCTTCATATGAATGACTTATCTGAAGGGTATTTTGGCGAAGAAGGTATGCTGGCTTATGTAAAAGGTGTTCAGAGACAAGAAATTCGTAAAGGCGTATCGTGTGCTAAACACCAAAGAATGGCAGGTTCAGATCTTGGTGACGACCATAAAACCTTTTTTTCAGGTGATAAGGCCCTAAAAGCTGGCGGCGAAAACAACACATCAAATCAATTTGACCTTAATTCTAACATTAAAGTTGAAGAAAAATTACGTATGCTTGCATAATTAATTAAAACAAAAAAAATAATCCTCTTAATTAAAAAAGAGGCTGTCTTGACTTTTCAGACAGCCTCTTTTTTTATATTTATCGAGTTAATAAAATTTCGCCTAAAGTTTAAATAACCGAAACTCTACTGCTCATAGCACGGACATTAAACGAGTTTATCAAAACTATTTTTCAATAATCCGTTTCTTCTAATAAACACGATCATCAGAACACTTCTTTATAGCGCAGATTTAAATTGTTCTAAAAACCTCACGTCGTTTTCACTTAATAAACGTATATCACTAATTTGGTGCAGTAGCAAGGCAATACGATCGATACCCATACCGAATGCAAAACCTGAATATTTTTTAGAATCGATTCCACAGTTTTCAAGCACATTGGGATCAACCATTCCACAGCCCATTATTTCTAGCCAACCCGTGCCTTTCGTCATTTTATAATCGGTTTCGGTTTCTAATCCCCAATACACATCTACTTCGGCACTTGGCTCCGTAAAAGGAAAATAGGATGGGCGCAACCGTATTTTAGATTTTCCAAACATTTCGGTTGTAAAATATTGAAGCGTTTGTTTAAGGTCTGCAAAACTCACATCTTTATCGATATACAAGCCTTCAACCTGATGGAAAAAACAATGCGACCGTGCAGAAATAGCTTCGTTACGAAACACTCTCCCCGGAGAAATGGTTCTAATAGGTGGTTTGTTGTTTTCCATATAACGCACTTGCACAGAGCTAGTATGTGTACGCAATAAAATATCGGGATTTGTTTGTATAAAAAACGTGTCCTGCATATCGCGTGCTGGATGATATTCTGGTAAGTTTAAAGCCGTAAAGTTGTGCCAGTCGTCTTCCACTTCTGGGCCTTCACTTACGTTAAAACCTATGCGTGAAAACACATCGATAATTTGGTTCTTTACGATTGAAATAGGATGGCGTGCTCCAATTTGGACAGGTTCTCCCGGACGCGATAAATCGCCATAAACACCTTTTACTTCATCTTTGCTTTCAAACTCTTCTTTTAAGGCATTAACTTTATCTTCGGCCGTTTTTTTAAGCTTATTGATAACTTGACCAAACTCCTTTTTCTGATCGTTAGCCACATTTTTAAATTCGGCAAAATAATCATTAAGCAGTCCTTTTTTACCTAAGTATTTTATTCGGAAAGCTTCTATTTCATCCTTTGAATGTGCTGTAAAAGCCTCGGCATCTGCAATTAGTTCCTTTATCTTATCTATCATGATATCGATTCAAAATGATGGCAAATTTAATGAAATTATCGTCATTTCATATCGGAAACGACGAAGTAATCTGCAAAAAATAAACAGATTGCCACAGCAAATCAAAAAATTTGCTTCGCAATGACGTTACTTAACAGTTTTCGTTAACGATGGAGCAGCTGTTGGAGATCTTTTTACTTATAAACTTTCGTCATTACGAGGAGTAAAACGACGTGGTAATCTATTTCAATTAACAGATTGCCACAACAAATTAAAAATTTGCTTCACAATGACGTAATAAAGCGGTTTGCGTTAAGGATTACTCATTGGTTAATATTTTAAATTAATGAAATCGTGAATGCTTCGCATTTGCAGCGACATCCTTTTGCTTTTTTGTAAAAGATATAGCGGAAGCCTGACTTTTTTGTTTCTTTCAAAAAAGCACCGCCCTAAAACTAATCGATATACTCGGTCTCTACAAAGTAGTTTACAATAGCTTCTTTCATCAAGACGCTTTGTTCACCTGCTTTTAAAAACGGTAAGGTTTCTTTGGTTTTATAATGCGGCCAGCCGTCATCATCAACAAATTCGAGCTCATAATACCCATAAGGCAAAAGTAGTTTGCAGATGGCAATGTGCATTAAATCTAACTTTTGGTCTTTTTTAAACGATTTGTCTAATTGCCCTAACTCCTGTACACCTATTAAATAAATTATGGCATCGAGATCTAAATTGGCTCCATCGGCAAATTGATTGGATAGCTTTGTTGTTACCAATTCCCAGCGTTGTTTTAATTGTTCGTCTCTTGACATCCTATTATTTAAAGTTACAAAGTTAAAAGTTACAAAGTTACAAAGTTACAAAGTAGATTGGTATTAAAACTTTATTTTTCTTATATAAAAAATATGTAGGTTTGTATAAATTTATATGAAACGAAC
>CAXBHA010000330.1:0-4095 GCA_963974955.1 uncultured Yeosuana sp.
TTCATTGACTTTAATGCCTAAAATGCGTTGAAACTTATTGATAGCCCCTGTCATTCCAGTGCCAACAGTTATTAAAACATCATCTGGTGATGCATTAACGTGTCTTTTAATAATATTTCTAGCTTCATGATAGGCATAGGTCATAGCGCTACCGGTAACGGAAGTTTCTGTATGCGTGTTTGCTACAAAGGGACCAATTTTATTTAGTAATTTTTCTTCAATAGGTTTATACAATCTTCCGCTAGCCGTCCAATCGGCATAAATAATTTTTTTCTTCCCATAAGGCGATTCAAACTCTTGGTCAATCCCAACAATATTTTTTCTAAATGTTGAAAAATAGCACTCAAGATTAGTATTATATTCCTTTTGATTGGCCATTGCTAATTCATTTATATTCTAAAAAGACCATTATTAAAAAATTGTTTTAATCATTAAAATTTGAAATTCCTTCTTTGAGCCAGTTATAATATTCATCAACATCTGGCGTATATCCAATGGGATCGATAAGGTTTTCCTCATTATGGTCCATTAACACATAAAAGGGTTGTGAATTGGCCTTATATTTAAGAGTTTGTAGCTCACTCCATTTTTGACCGATGTACTTAAGTTTTTTCCCAGGGCGCAATTTTGACTCTACAATATAGTCTGTTTCCAGCGCTCTTTTATCATCAACATACAATGAGATTAACACCACATCATTTTTTAAAATATTTAAAATTTTAGGGTCGGGCCAAACATTTTGCTCCATTTTTCTGCAATTTACACAGGCCCATCCTGTAAAATCAATCATTACTGGTTTTCCTACTTTTCTGGCATATGCTAAGCCCTTGTCGTAGTCGTTAAAGGCTAAAATATCGTGTGGAGCTAAAAGGTGTGCTCCATCTGGTATATTATTATGACCGGTATTTGACAGCGAACTTCCTTCACTAACTTTTGAAAACCCAACACCATAAGGTGATTCACTATAATTTTGTGGTGGTGGAAAGGCACTGATAAGGTTTAACGGAGCCCCCCATAATCCAGGAATCATATATATAGTAAAGGATAATACAATAAGTCCAAGACTTAATCTCCCAACTGAAATATACTTTACTGGGGAATCGTGAGGTAATTGAATTTTTCCAAAAAGATAAAAGGCCAAGGTTCCAAAAATTGCTATCCAAATCGCCAAAAACACTTCGCGCTCCAATAGATGTGTTTGCAACACTAAATCGGCTTGTGACAGGAATTTAAACGCCAGGGCCAATTCTAGAAATCCTAAAACTACCTTAACCGTATTTAACCAGCCCCCAGATTTTGGTAGTGAGTTTAACCAACCCGGGAATGCAGCAAACAAGGCGAACGGCAACGCAATCGCTAAAGAAAATCCTAACATCCCAATAATTGGAGCCAAACCTCCTTTTGAAGCTGCTTGCACCAGTAATGTCCCAACAATTGGGCCTGTGCAAGAAAACGACACAATAGCTAATGCCAATGCCATAAAGAAAATACCAATAAGACCCCCCCGATTGGCTTGTGAATCTACTTTGTTGGCCCATGAGTTAGGTAGCATAATTTCAAAAGCCCCCAAAAATGATATTGCAAAAATAATTAACAGTAAAAAGAAAATGATATTAAACCAAACATTTGTTGCAAGTGCATTTAAGGCATCGGCACCGAATATCCCCGTAACAGCCGTTCCCAATAATACGTAAATAACAATAATACTAACCCCATAAATTATAGCGTTTTTAACACCTTGTGCTTTGGTTTTACTTTGCTTGGTGAAAAAACTTACCGTCATGGGAATCATAGGAAACACGCATGGTGTTAACAAAGCTGCAAAGCCAGATAAAAAGGCAATTAAAAAAATGCCCCATAATCCTTTTTTGGATTCCTTTGGTGGAGTTGATGAGGGTTCAAAAGTGTCTGTTTTTGTGTTTTGCGTATTAGTATTGTTAGCGACTACCTGTGAACTCTCTGATAAATTAAATATTAATTCTACCTCCGTTGGAGGTAAGCATCTGGTATCGTCACAAACCATAAATTCCACAGTTCCTTTAACGGTGTTGATACCTTCCGATAATGTTACTTTTTGCTTAAACGTTGCTGTTTTTTCAAAAAACTTAATTTTCATTTCAAAAACCGGGTCGTGTATGGTAACGCCTTCTTCTTCCTCTGTGCCTCCCACGAAATTAAGTGCTCCAGAAGCATCATCATAAATAAAAGCTGTTGGAATTGGTCCGCCATCAGGTACGTTTTGCGAATATAAATGCCATCCTTTTTCAATAGTGGCTTTGGATATTAACATGTACTCTGTGTCAGAAGTTTTTTCAACAGATGTAGTCCATTTAATAGGCTCAAGAATTTGGGCTTGTCCAAACCAAATAGTAAAAACAAAAATTGCTAAGGTTACTTTTTTCATTGTTTTACAGGGTCTTTTGCAGGGGTGCCGCTAGTTTGTTTTGGTTTGAATACAACTTCGAAAGATTGGCCACCTTCAAGGACTTGTTTAGCGATTTTCTGAATGTCTTTTTTAGACATCTTATTTACAATATCTTCAAACGTCTTAGGATCATTCATATTATAGCCGTCTCGATAGAACGTTGTTAACAAATCCATATCATAATCGTTTTTGTCTTTGGATTGCTGGCGTTCCTTTATAAAGTTTGTTCTCGTTTTATTTAAATCTTCTTCGTTTATATCACCAGTCCCCATTTTTACTAATTCTGCTTGGACAATACTTACTAATTTATCGGCCAGATCTGGATTACAATCAAAGCTTACGGATACATATGCTTGAGATTTGGGTTCTTTAGAAAAACGTGCGTACGCTCTTGGACTATAGGCGCCACCTTCAGACTCCCTTACTGTTTCTGTAATACGCAATTGTAAAATATCTCCAAGCGCATCTGTATAAATTTCATTTTTTATTGAATAGGGCATCTCCTTTTTGTATGAAATATTTACAGTCGCTTTGGGGTCTTCCATGATCAAATAGATGTCTTTATCAATCTTGTTCGACATCCATTCGGCACCATTGTCCTTAAAGGTTTCTTTTGTGTTTTTAGTGGGTATGCTGGCAATATAGGTTTCTAAAAGCGGTTTTAATTGGTCTTCACTAACATCTCCTACTATAAAGAATTCAAAATCTGAAGCATCGGCAAAACGGCTTTCATAAATAGATTTTATTTTATCAAATGAAATTTCAGAAGCATAAGCTCGATTAAAAATACGTTCTTTGGGGTTATTGTATCCATACAAGGTGACTTTTAAGCTATCCCTCATTTTTTCACCAATATCCTTACTCCGTCTTGTAATATAGTTATTAATGTTGCTTTCCAATACTTGAAATGCTTGCTCATCAAAACGCGGTTTTACAAAATACAGATGCACCATTTGCAACATGGTTTCAACATCTTTTGTGTTTGAAGATCCCGAAAAACTTTCATTAATATCTCCCAATCCAATTCGAACATTCGCCGTTTTTCCCGCTAAAATCTTTCTTAAATCTGTCGCGTTGAAATCGCCTAATCCCGACATTTGGATTAAATTTCCCAATAAGCTTGCAGAAGGTAAGTCTTCATCGTTTAACAAGGATGTCCCACCATAACTAATGGCGCTTAAAGACACATTATCCTTTTCTTTATCAACAAATTTATAATGGACTATTACACCATTGCTTAACAGGTAGGTTGTAGAACCCAAATCATTGTTTTTTATAGTCTTTACAATGGTTCCATCCTTAATGGCAATATCTGACACTAGGGTTTTCCCTTTAAGCGATTCACTGTAGGGTTCAATATTTGGGTTGTTTTCTACCGCTGTAATAATTTGTTTTGCCTGCTCTTCTGTTAAATTATCCTGTCCTTCAACACCAGTTACATTTAAGTATCTATTGTTTTCAGAATATAATCGTTTAATGGTTTGATTAAGTTCTTCGGGGGTGATATCAACAAATAATTGCTTAACAATATCGTATTCTTTTTCGATATCGGACATGGTTTTGTTTTCAAGATAATTGTCTTGAACAACGCTTTCTATTTGGTTGTGACTGATATCGTTTTTTCCCGCTATTTGGTTTTCATAATAACTTTTTATTTGCGCTATAGATCG
>CAXBHA010000331.1:0-4081 GCA_963974955.1 uncultured Yeosuana sp.
CCTGGGACTCGAAATTGAGCCAATTTAAAGGTTTTTCCATACGTTAGTCAGAATACTAGGGACAATCTTAAATAAATATCGATTATATTTGCATCATGGCAACGAGGATAGAAAATATTAACTCTGACATTATAAACTGGGCGATTATTCGTGCAGGTAATAGTTTGGAGGAATTCTATCAAAAAAACCCAAGTGTTGAAGGGTGGATCAAGGGAAATAAAAAACCAACAATAAAACAACTTGAAGATTTCACTCACAAGGTCCATGTACCTTTTGGATACATGTTTCTAAATAAACCTCCAAAGGAAGATATTCCAATACCATTTTTTCGAACCGGAAAAGCGAAGAATGATAAAGTATCTCTTAATGTTTATCACACCATTCAACTTATTGGTGAAAGACAAAACTGGTTGACAAATTACTTAAAAGAAAGTGAATATCCAGATTTAGAATATGTTGGTAAATATGATGAAAAATCCAATTATTTTGAAATAGTAAAAGACATAAGAGATAGTCTGAAACTACCTACTAACTGGGCTAGTAAAATGGGGACTTGGGAAGAGGCTTTAGATTACTTGACTCTACAGATAGAAGAAATAGGAATTATTGTAAATTTCAATGGAATTGTTGGAAATAATACTAGGAGAAAAATTCCTGTCGAAGAATGCAGGGGTTTTGTTTTAGTAAATAAAAAAGCACCGTTTCTATTTATAAATTCTGCTGATGCTAAAGCTGCACAAATGTTCACTCTTATACATGAACTTGCTCATATTTGGCTAGGTGAGAGTGCAGGATTTGACAATCAACAGATGTTACCTGCAAATGATCCAGTTGAAAAACTTTGTGACCAGATAGCTGCCGAATTCCTAGTTCCAGAATTATTTTTAAAGGAAAAATGGAAAGATTCCAAGGACATTAAATATCTAAGTAGAGTCTTTAAAGTAAGCCCAATCGTTATAGCAAGAAGGTGCATGGATTTAAATTTAATTACTAAATCCGCCTTTTTTGACTTCTATAATAGCTATATAAAAGAGTATCAATTTAAAAAAGACAATCAAAAGTCTGGCGGAAATTTTTATGCGACTGCTAAAAAGAGAATCAGTTTAAGGTTTGCAAGTTTTGTAAACAATGCAGTAAACGAAAATAATTTATTATATCGAGATGCATATAAATTAACAAGTCTGAAGGGGAATACATATGAAAAGTTCATCAATGAATATTTATATCAAGCATGAGCAAATTCATTGTAGATTCCAACTTTTTCATTCAAGCTCACCGGGCTATTTATCCAATTGACGTGGTACAAAGCTTTTGGTTAAAAGTTAAAAATTTAGCTGATTCCGGCACTATTATAAGTATAGATAAAGTCAAATTAGAAATTTTCGATAATTCTGCTCACGAAGATGAATTGAAGGATTGGTGCCAAAATAATATATCAGATTCCTTCTTTCACAACACGGATTCTGTTTTACAAAACTACATAGCGATTGTTAATTGGGCTTCAACTGCTAATTACACTGACCGTGCAAAGCAAGAATTCTTAGAAACAGATTTGGCGGACCCTTGGTTAGTAGCATATGCAATGAGTACTGGTGACACAATTGTCACTTACGAAAAAAGCGAACCAAACATTAAAAGACGAATTAAGATTCCTGAGGTTTGTAAAGAGTTTAATGTACGAAACGTCAATACAATCGAAATGCTACGAGAGTTAAATGAAAGTTTCTAAATACTACCTACAACAATTAAGCTACAATGATGCGAAGTAAGGCTTCGGTTGATTGTAGTCCTGAACGGTCAGGATTTGGACTCAGCCTCCGGTAGCTTTCTTCTATGGGGATTGGAAAGGTTTTTTTGGTTGGTTAAGGGAGTTAGGAGGCATAAAAATTATTAAAAAGTAGACGAATTGATTGTTTAGTAGTGCTTGTTAACTAGCTATATTATTTTTGAGTTATTTTAGTGGTACATCATATGGATTAACAGCAATGTGAAGTGCATTGGGCTATCGGAGTAGTGTGGTTATAGATGGATACAATTGCTGGGCAGAATACTAAAAAAGCAAAAAAAGAAGGCTATCGGTAAGCTGTATGAGGGAAAACTTCATTGTTTACCCCGTATTTATCCGGGGCCTGTCCTGTATTTAATAGGATACGGTTTGATGAAAGGGGCGTTGAAAGTTTACTTCTTATTATTATCTTTATAGGTAATTAAATAGGGTAGGCTATTAGGCTCTACTCAATAGCATAATTAGAAACACCCTAGCGAATGGAAATACCTAAGTTTCATGAAACATTTATACCAATACTGAAAGTGCTTGAGAACGGAGAGACTCTTCAATCAAGAGAGATGTATAGAAAAGTAATTGATAAATTTTACACAGGCTTATCTAAAGAACAATTAGAGCAGACAACAAAAAGTGGTGACATACTGATAAACAATAGAATAGCTTGGGGTAAATCGTATTTAAAAAAGGGTGGATTTATAGAGTTCCCTAAAAGAGGTTATGTGAGAATTACTGAAAAAGGTAAAAAACACAGTGCTTCTAATTTAACATTAAATGAAGTTGAAAGCTCAGAAAATTTTTTAGAATTCTATAACGAAGAAGATCAAAAAAAGGAAACTACTCCTTCCAGAGTTCAGAATGCTTCACCACAAGATTTAATTGATGAAGGTTTTAAAGCGATTGAAATTCAACTTAAGGATGAGCTGTTAGAGAAATTAAAAGAAATGGATCCCTACTATTTTGAAAAAGTAATACTGATATTGCTGAAGAGAATGGGGTACGGTGATTTCGTAGAAACCTCCAAAACGGGTGACGGTGGTATTGATGGAATTATCAATGAAGATAAACTTGGGCTGGATAAAATTTACATTCAAGCAAAACGATACGGAGAAAACAAGGTACGCGAAAAGGATATAAGGAATTTTATAGGTGCAATGAGTGGAGATACTCAGAAAGGCGTTTTCGTTACTACTTCCAATTTTGACAAACGAGCTGTAAAAAAAGCAAATGATGCACACCACACAATAATTCTTATAGACGGACATAAGTTAGTAGATTTAATGCATGAATTTAATGTAGGAGTTCAGATTAAAACACCATATGAAGTCAAAGAAATAGACATAGACTTTTTCGATGGAGACTAAAAAATATGAGTAATCGATGGGGCATACCAAAAGAAGTTGAGGATTTTGTAAAGCAAAGAGACAAGAGTTGCGTTTATTGTGGTCAAGAATTTCGAGATAATCCCCAATCAAGAAAACATAAGCCATCGTGGGAACATATTGTAAATGACATTAGAATAAATGATAAGAGTAATATTTCGCTTTGTTGTATGTCATGTAACGCAAGTAAAGGAGCTAAGCTTTTAGAGGACTGGCTCAACAGTGACTATTGTAATAGAAATGAAATTACGGAAGATTCGGTAGCTCAAGTAGTAAAAGATGCTTTAAAGAATATTCCAAAACTGAAATAACTATGCAAAACAAGATGTATGGTGCATAGAACCCCCTAGGTGTAGTTAATTCCTTCGTGAGCTGGGTGTAGGTTTGCAAAACACCCTTCTATCATTTCCAATTTGCAATTGGAAATGGACGGAATTACCAATGATCCACGGTTATCAAACCTTCTAATCCAGCATAATTTCTTCTGTTTATATTTGTTTTTTAATGGTCAGAACTTGCCCCGGTTTATCGGGGTGGAATCTCGCTACAATAATCTTTTGGCCTGATGATTTTGTCATGCCTGTCTGCCTCGGGCAGGCTCGATTTCCTGATCTCTTATTTGATAAGCCTCTCCCATAACTTAAAATAGTCTATCCTTGAATGAATTGCCAATGAATGCTGCCCGAGTGTATTGTTGATTTGGATGGGGTCTCAAATTTCAGTAGAGTGTTCAAAATTTTGTCCATTTGTTTACATAAAGGTGGGCTTCAGAAGCCATTGCAAATGGCATATAAAAGATTTCGACTTCAAAGTAAGTTAGGAATAAAAGGGTGTAGAGGATTCTACACCCAGTCGGGGCGTTGAAAGTTTACTGCTTATTATTGTCTTTATAATAATAAAGTAGGCTATCAGGGGC
>CAXBHA010000332.1:0-4071 GCA_963974955.1 uncultured Yeosuana sp.
CTAATTGCGAAGATTCGTACCAAAAGGTATAGTTACCGGAAAAATGATTTATTTTCCCAAAATCTATATCCGAAATATGTGTACAAACAGCATCTAAAAAGTGACGGTCGTGCGATACAACAATCACACAATTCTCATAGTTTGCCAAAAAAGTCTCCAACCAAGAAATGGTTTCATAATCCAAATCGTTTGTGGGCTCATCCATAATTAAAACATCAGGATTTCCAAATAATGCCTGTGCTAATAGTACCCGTACTTTTTGCTTTCCATCTAGGTCTTTCATCAAGGAATAATGAAACTCTTCTATAATGCCCAGGTTCGATAGCATCGCAGCAGCATCACTATCGGCATTCCAACCATTCATTTCTTCAAACTTAACTTGAAGTTCCCCTATTCTATCTGCATTTTCATCTGAATAATCGGCATATAAGGCGTCCATTTCTGTCTTAATTTTAAATAAGGGTTTATTACCCATTAAAATAGTCTCTAAAACAGTATGCTCATCATATAAATTATGATTTTGCTCAAGAACAGACATCCGTTTACCAGATTCCAAAGAAACCTGTCCAGACGTTGGGTCTTGCTTCCCAGAAATAATTTTCAAAAAAGTTGATTTTCCAGAACCATTCGCGCCAATAATCCCATAACAGTTTCCTTGATTAAAAGTTGTATTAACCTCATCAAAAAGAATGCGTTTTCCAAATTGGACCGAAAGGTTTGATACTGATAACATAAACGTAGTTTTAATTTTTGGCAAAAGTAGATAAATCAAACCATAAGACGAAACATCATAAAGATATTTTTGATCCCCAAATTATTAAGCAGAACAACATTTAACAACGTATTAACAAGACATATTAAATACAACCCATAACTTTGTAATCTTAGCATTTTAGGCACTTGAGCCTAAGACAGAGGGATAATTATGAGAATTTATTGGTATACAATACTTATTGCTTTATCACTATTAGCATGTAATTTTGATGATAATCACGGAGATTATGCCTATTTTGGTGGTGAAATTATTAATCCAACCACTACGTTTGTAGTATTATCAAAGGCTGAATCTGTTATTGATACTATTGGTTTAGATAAAAATAATAGATTTCTTTATAAGATTAATAATTTGGTTCCTGGGATGTACACATTTAGGCATGGTAGCGAACTTCAAACCGTGTTTTTAGAACCAAAGGACAGTATTATATTTAGACTAAACACCTTTGATTTTGATGAATCTTTAGTATATACCGGTGTAGGAGATAAAAAGAATAATTATCTCATCAATGAGTTTTTACAAAATGAGATTGATGAAAAAGAAATCTTTAAATTTTGTCAATTAGAACCTACGGAATTTATAAAACGCATTGATTTTATTCAGACTTATAGAACCAACAATCTCAATAAATTTAAAAACAAATACTCAACATCGACGTTATTTAACAAAATTGCCCAATCAAATATTAAGAACAGCTATTATTCCAGTAAAGAAATATATCCATTTGTTAATTGCAGCATTAATAAACGTAGTGTTTTAAATTCGTTACCTAAAGATTTTTATAACTATAGAAAGGACATTGAATATAACAATGATTCTTTTAATGATTATTTGAATTATAGTTCATTTTTAAGATCTAATTTTAATAACCTAGCTCTAGAAAAACATTTTGATCACAGCAAAGAAACCCATTTTAATGATACCTCCCTATGTTATAACCTTGACAAACTAAATATTATTGATAGTTTAGTCGTTAATCCTACTCTAAAAAACAATCTTCTTTACTATTTTACAATTTCTTTTTTAACTAAAAATAAAAAGATCCATAATGATGATGCTATTCTTGAATCATTTTTAAGTAAAAGCACCGATCCACAGAACAATGAGATTATTACCAATCTTGTACATTCATTAAACGCATTAAAACCCGGTAATAATATTCCTAGTATTGAGGTTGTTAATTTTAAGAATACTGAAATACCCTTAAATTCATTAATATCAAAACCAACAGCCATTTATTTTTGGTCAAATAAATTTTATGACCACTTTAAGGAATGTCATCATAAAGTTTTAGAGTTGAAAACTAAATATCCAGAAATAGGTTTTATATCTATAAACATTGACGAAGCCAATTTTGAGACTTGGACCAATACATTGAAAAGAAATATGTTTTCTTTAGAAAATGAGTATCAATTTAAAAATCCCGAAGAATCCATGCAAATTCTAGCTATTTACCCTATCACTAAAGTATTGATTATTGATAAAGATAATACGATTATAAATAGTAATACCAATCTGTTTTCCAGCAATTTTGAAGAACAGTTACTAGGATTAGTAAGCAGGTAACTACTGCAATTAAAAAAACCTCTAGAGGCTTTTTTAATTTATGTGTGTCTTAATTTCCCTTATTATAATCGGCTAAAAACTTAGCCAATCCAATGTCTGTTAAAGGATGGTTTAACAGCCCTTCAATAGAACTTAATGAACCTGTCATGACATCGGCCCCAAGTTTAGCACAATCAATTACATGCATTGTATGTCGAATGGATGCGGCCAATATTTGAGTTTCAAACCCATAATTGTCATATATAAGTCTTATTTCTGAAATTAAATTTAATCCATCGGTAGATATGTCATCCAATCGACCAATAAACGGTGACACATAAGTTGCACCTGCTTTAGCGGCCAATAACGCTTGCCCCGGTGAAAACACCAAAGTTACATTTGTTTTTACTCCCTTTTCCGAAAAATACTTACAAGCTTTAATTCCGTCTTTAATCATCGGTAATTTAACAACAATTTGCTCGTGCAATTCTGCCAAAGCTTCTCCTTCGCGAATCATCCCATCAAAATCTGTTGCAATGACTTCTGCACTTACATCACCATCAACTATGTTACATATATCTACATAATGTTTCATAATATTGTCATGCCCTGTAATGCCTTCTTTAGCCATTAATGATGGATTTGTAGTAACACCATCAAGAACGCCCAAGTCTTGTGCTTCTCTAATTTGATCCAGATTAGCTGTATCTATAAAAAATTTCATTATTTGTGTGTGTTAGAATTGTTATTAAAATTGGTTTCAAATTTACAACAATAAGATGCTTTTTCTAAAAGGAAGAGAAACAAATTACATAATTGTGTAGTAATTATAATTTATAATGATTAATCAATAATTTTTCGTAAAGTTTATCAGGAAGAATTCGCTTTAGCACAATTGAAAACTTTTGCATAAAATCACCAACTTTATAATGACCTTTTGGGTTTTTAGTCGTTATAATTTTATAGACTACCTTTGCCATAAGGTTTGGGTTACTGCCCTTGTCAACATGCTCATTCATAAGTTTAAGTGTGGCTCCATATGGTTTTTGGTATGGTGAATTCTCTATTATCGGGGCATGATATCTTCCCGCAGCAATATTAGTTGCAAAATCTCCGGGAGCCACATTGGTCATGTGTATATTAAAATCCTTAAGCTCCATCCTAAAGGCTTCTGTCATTATTTCCAAGGCACCTTTGCTTGCGCTATAAATACCTCTGTAAGGTAAGCCCATGTATCCAGCAATGGATGTTATATTTATAATTAAACCAGACTGTTGCTTGCGCATTTGTGGCAAAACCGATTTTATAACGTTAATTGGTCCAAAAAAATTAGTTTCAAAATTAGCTTTGATCTCGCTCTCTGGTATTTCCTCTATTGGTCCTGTAATACCAGCACCTGCATTATTAATTAACACATCTAATCTATTCTCTTTATCAATAATAGTTTTAACAGCTTGCTGAATTGATTCTAAATCTTTTACATCCAAAGACAACATAGGAAAGACACTATTGCTATAATTCTCGGGATTTCTACTAGTTCCATATACTTTAAAATCTTTCTTTGTTAAAAACTCTCCAATGAATTTTCCTATTCCCGAAGAACCACCAGTAATTAAAACGACTTTAGACATGTTTCTGATTTATTAAAGAATGTAAAGTTACTATTGTAAATGTTTTTTAGGAAAGAAAAAAGCACAAAAAAAGGCAAGCTACCTACATCACACCGCTACGACCATTTACCTTTGCTTCGT
>CAXBHA010000333.1:0-4069 GCA_963974955.1 uncultured Yeosuana sp.
ATTCCCGTGAGGCCTGTGCTAAATCCCTTCCTCTTACAACACCTAATCTAGAACTTAAACTTTGTAGTAACAATGCCATGATATTGGACATTAACAATACCCAAATTAGCGTATATCCAAACTGGCTTCCGCCGGCAATATCGGTTGCCCAATTCCCTGGATCCATGTACCCAACACTTATCATATAAGCAGGCCCAAAAAAGGCCAATATTTTTTTCCAAACGGATGTGTTTTTATTCACTTGGACGGACTCATGCACCTCCTCTAACGATTTTCCTTCTTTTTTCATAAGGCTATACTATTTTAACGAAAAGATTATTAGCTGTCAATGCTGATAAACCGAGCCGTTGGTTGTTTAATTTAATAACCATGGATTGATCGAAAGGTTCTTTATCAAGCACCTCAACAGGACTTCCTAATTCCAATTTTATTTTGTCTAAATACTGAAGAAACTCTTTTGAGGAATTTTTAACCCCTACACAAATACATGGCGTATTGAGATGTATTTGGGATAATAAAACCTTTTCAATTTTTGTGATATTTCCATCCTTATCTGGAATAGGGTCGCCATGTGGGTCGTGGGTTGGATACTCCAAAAAAGCATCCAATTCATTTACCAACTTTAAGGATTTAATATGCTCAAGCTGTTCTGCAATGTCATGAACCTCATCCCAAGAAAAATTAAGTTTATTTACCAAAAACACTTCCCAAAGGCGATGCTTTCTAATAACCAATACGGCGGCTAAACGACCTTCATTTGTTAAGCTTACGCCTTGATATTTAACATAATTAGCTAAGTTTTTATCAGCTAATTTTTTTATCATGTCTGTTACTGATGATGCCTTAGTCTCAATTTTATCGGCGATAGCATTCGTACTTACCGCCATGGTTCCTTGCTGTCCTAAATGATAGATCGCTTTTAAATAATTTTCTTCAGATAACGTAATCATGTCTTGATAATATTTTCAAAGATACAAAATTTACTCACACAAAAAAATATTTTTAGGCATGTCTAAATTTAAATTGTGTTAATTTAAAAATAAATAACGTAAATAATGTTTAAGCTGCCCACAAACAAAGTTGATTGGATTCGATAGGTGTTATATTTAAAGAAGGCTTTTTAGGGAAAAAGCAATATGCGGCCAAAGCAGCGACAACATTGACCAAGAACCCTGTGACAGATCGATGTCTGGTATGCTCAATTTTGCATATGTTCTTGAGCCCGTCATTGACAGATTCAACCAAAGCCCGCTTTCTTAAAAGGATGGCATCCCCATCGGACAGGTTTTGTTTCTTCATGTTTTTTCTGTCCTTGGTAACCCGCTGTATGCCGTCTTGGAACAAAAGTTCAGAAAGAGCTTTGGATATATAGCCTTTATCGCCAAAGAGCTTACCAAATCTGGAAACAGATCCTCTAAATGTTTGCACACATACTGTTGGTAAAAGTGTTTGAAATTGGTAAACTGCCCAAAATGGAACAAAAGATAGATGCTCATCATTTCTGAATCGGATAATTTTCCTTTGCGATTACGTCTTTTTATTTTAGAATCCTGCAATTGGGACGATTTTCCGGTTGTGAATCAAATTCTTTATGAAAATTGTCCTATTTTACAAAAGATCCTGTAACTTTATGCTCTAAGCATGGAGGTGTTTTTATACCATTAATATACTGATAATCAATCATTAATAAAAATATAAAAACACCTTTTTTCTTATCCATTATTCACGTTACATTATGTATAAAACAATCTTTATACATGATTTTTTAAGTCTTAAATTATCTTCATTATTTTATGCGTTAACTGTAGTAATATTTTATGTAGTACTTGGATATTTCATGAATAAGAGAAAGATTTTTATAAAAGTTTAAGTGCTTATTTTTTTAAAAATAAGAGACTTAAGTTTATTGCCTCTTGTAAATGATTTGGGATATAGTCTTTATCCCAAGGTTGTGAAGCCCCAAAAACATGATTGGCACCTTCAATTATTTTTAGTTGACTCATCGGGTTCCATTTATTAAGATTGATAGCCTCCTTAATTGAAACACTGGTGTCATTATCTCCGTGAATTATTAAATGAGGAATCTTTAAATGTTTTACTGCGCGTTCAATTGTTAGTCGTTCTTCATTTTCAATAAAATTGGTGTAGAACTGAAAATAATGTGGCATTTGCTGTTTTGTGCGTCCATTTTCAACATAGTAAACGCCATCATTTTTCCACTTATCAAATGCTTTTACAGCAGGGAAACGAACTTTAAAATTACTTACACCGGCAAAACTAATTATCTGTTTTACTCGAGAATCTTCTTCGGCTTTAATGGATACAATACCGCCACCTCGGCTGTGGCCAATTAAAGATAGGTTATTAATGTCTGCTTCTTTTTCGAATGGAGTCGTCGTATTAAAAACCCAATCAATAACAGATTCTAAATCATCTAGCTCAATACTGTAGTTGTTATTTCCAAAAGCTTCTAAATCTGGGAAATCTATTGGTTGTTCTATGGTGCCTCCGTTATACGAAAAGCTGAATTTCACAAAGTAGAAACCAGCTTTAGCAAATGCCTTCGCCATTAAATTCCATGCTCCCCAATCTTTAAAACCTTTATAGCCGTGACAAAAAACAATGATTGGTTTTGGTTGTCCTGTTCCAGTATAGCTCCAGTCTATTATAATTGGTTTTCCATGTTTCCCTTGAATGATTGTACTATTCTTAATCATGATTTATATGTCTTTTTCAGTAAATGGAATATCTAGGTTACATATTTCAAGAATAAGTTTTTTTAGTTCAATTGAGAAGTTTTCAAGGACTTCAGCAGTGATTGAAAAATCTTTTTTAGCATGAGTGCCAGCTTTGTCTTTTTTAGCAAATTTTAAAAATCCGGATTTTAAATTTTTAAAGGAAATAATACCCGCTTCAACGGGTGGTTTTATATCACCCGATACATCCATCATGTAAGCGTATGAGAGTATTTGAAAGCTTTTACTATACTTTTTATAATCTGTAGTGATATCTTCCCAATTTACTGTTTCTACCTCACCTTGCATCACTTGTCCAGTTTTGTAATCGACAATTCTGGTTACACCATTATATTCGTCAACTCTATCAATTTTCCCAGTAATATTAACGGGGAAAGGTAATTCGGGAATATCAATTAACACCTTTCGTTCTGCTTCAATAGCGAGTATTTTTATTTTGTTTCCTTGTTTTAAATCGTCTATTTCTAGAGTCAAAAAATTGGAAACATACCTTTTTGCAATTTCAAATACAATTAAGTTTTTGCCTTTTGTAATATCCCCTTCTTTATAAATTTGTAAAAAATGATGCGTTACAGTTTTTGTAATGAGCTGTTTCATGTTTTTAATGACTTCAACAGTTAAAAAAGTATTTTCTAACGGCTTGTAAAAGTCTTCAAGGGTATTGTGAATAACCGTTCCTAAAGTGTTTGCAGCAACGGTTTCTTCAATCTCATTATGCTCTTTAATCTTTAAAATTTTCTGATAATAAAAATCTATCGGATTTCTAATATAATTGGTAAGTGAAGATGGAGAAAATCCTTTTTCGGCAACTGTTATTAAACTATCTAAAACTGCGGGAGTTTTTTTAACTGTGTTTAAAGTTTGCTTAATAACTGGAACATAAGGTGTAGTAATTTCATGGGAAATGTTATGGATGCCTTCAATTTCCAATTGAGTAACGAATCTGCTTTTTTCTCCTCCTGTTAATACATCTGCCTCTGTATTATATAAGATGAAAACGTTTTTTGCTCGTTGTAAAAGTCTATAAAAATGATATGTGTATACCGCATCTTTTTCTTTATATGTCGGTAATTTGTTTTCCAACTTTACATCAAAAGGGATGAACGAATTATTACTTTTTCCTGCTGGAAGAATGCCTTCATTAACTGAAGAAATAATCACGGTATCAAAATCTAGAACACGTGATTCCAACATCCCCATAATTTGCAATCCTTGCAAAGGTTCTCCTTTAAAATCTAATGTTTCTGAGCTCAATAATTCTTTATAAACACTGTATAAGGATGATACATCATTAATAACGTTATGTTTTGAGT
>CAXBHA010000334.1:0-4059 GCA_963974955.1 uncultured Yeosuana sp.
TAATAATGTTAGAAGAATGGGAAACAGAAGAAGATTTAAACAATCATATGTCTTCTGAACATTTTAAAAGAATAGTTCCTCAGATGGCTGAATATTTAAGAAAAAAGGCAGAAATTAATATATACAAAAAAGTCATTTAGACTTTTTATAGAATGAAAGTAAATAAAATATGCCTATTGCTGCTGAAAGTATATTACAAGAAATATATAAATAAGGCCAAGTGTTTTTATTTCTAATATATATTAAAAAATAGAATTACCGGGTAGGTATAAGTCTTATTAGGCTTCGATATTCGGATTCTTTTACTAAAAGATACCTCCTATACTATTATTTAATCAATTGATGGCCAAAATTAGCTTTTATAATCGTAGGAAAATTTGTTTTAAAATCGATTTCTACTTTGGTTAAGCTTTCTACTAAAACTAAAAATGATATGTCAAAATTATATTCGTCCTATACCCTGAGAGGATTGGAATTGTCCAACAGAATTGTAGTATCACCAATGTGCCAATATAGTGCAGAAAATGGCTTGGCCAATGACTGGCATCTTGTACATCTAGGTTCACGTGCGGTTGGAGATGCCGGCCTCGTTTTTACGGAAGCTGCGGCAGTTTCACCAGAGGGAAGGATCTCACCATCGGACCTAGGAATTTGGTCGGAAGAACATATAGAACCCTTAAAACGAATAACAACTTTTATTAGAGCACAAGGTGTATCATCAGGTATCCAGTTGGCCCACGCCGGTAGAAAGGCTAGCTGCCTAACTCCCTGGGAAGGTGGGCAGCAAATTAGCCCATTAGCTGGAGGTTGGCAAACTGTTGCTCCTACGGCTATGCCATTTTATGAGGATGATGTAGCACCAATTGAATTGTCTGTCGAAGAAATTCAAGCCATCATACAATCATTTGTAAATGCTGCGAAAAGAGCGGTGACCGCTGGATTCGATATCATTGAAATACATGCTGCACATGGGTACCTCTTGAATCAATTTTTATCTCCCCTAACAAATAAAAGAAAGGATAAATATGGTGGTTCGTTTGAAAATCGCATGCGTCTATTGATCGAAGTAACTATAGGTATCCGCGCTGTAATACCTCAAGAAATGCCTCTTTTTGTACGCATATCCGCCGAAGAGTGGGCATCTGGAGGTCACACCATAGAGGAATCCTTGGAAGTTGCAAAGTTGTTAAAAACTAACGGAGTCGATTTAATAGATTGTTCCTCTGGAGCAGTGGTAAGGCAGCAAAATATCCTAGTTAAAGTAAACTATCAAGTTCCTTTTGCCGAAAGAATCAAGAAGGAGACTAACATCGCGACGGGTGCTGTAGGTTTAATTACGGATATCTTTCAGGCCGAGGATATTTTGGACAAAGATGAAGCCGATTTAATTTTTATCGGTAGAGAGATGTTACGAAATCCATATTTCGCACTACTCGGAGCTGATCAAATGCATATCATACCAAATTGGCCAAAACAATATGAAAGAGGAAAACTTAGAAAATAATTATTAAAATCGAAAGAAATGAATAATAAGAAAAAAAATGTATTGGTTGCCGGGGCTAATGGTACCACAGGAAGGATTATCATCGATATACTTCAAAAATCAAATACCTATAAACCAGTTGCAATGGTTCGCAAACAAGAGCAAAAAGAGCGTTTTGAAAGTGAACATGTTACGACGGTACTAGCCGATATAGAAGAGGACTTGAGCCAAGTGGTCACTCAAATTGACAAAATCATTTTCGCCGCTGGGTCAAAAGGCAAAAACGTAGTCGGTGTAGACCAAGAGGGAGCTAAACGATTAACCGATGCTGCAAAACAAGCCGGAATCGAAAAATTCGTTATGTTAAGTTCAATGGGAGCCGATAATCCGTCACAAAATAAAGAGCTTGAAGCCTATTTGAAAGCAAAACAAAACGCCGATGAGCATTTGCGTGCAAGTGGTTTGGAATATTCTATCGTTAGACCAGGGCAATTGACAATTGAAGATGGCAAGGGTAGAATCGAGCTCGGTTCCAAATTAAATAAAAGCGGTAGCATTTCAAGAGCTGATGTAGCTAAAACCTTAGTTGAAGTTTTGGATAGTGGCGTTATGCAAAATCAAACCTTTGAGCTTTTGGAAGGTGAAACTTCTATTGAAAATGCAGTTCGATTAAATTAAGGATATACTAATGACACATAGATAGCCTCTATGTTTTAATACACTGAACCAAGAAGAATATCAAATTGACTGTAACCAATAGGATAGATTACAACAAGTCATTCTTCAACAATCTAAGCGAGTTAAAGGTTAATCTTTCCAAGCCTTGTTAATAAAATTTTAGAAAAGGAATTTAATTTTTAATGAAACCAAACTACAATTCCAAGGAGTGAGATAATAATAAATGTTAATCAATGTGAAATGCGTGTTCACTAATTAAAAATATGAAACTACATAAGACCTTAAAATATTTTCCGTTTTATATGCTTTCGGTATTGCCTATGCAAATACTGTATTTTTTATCCGATTGTGCTTACTATTTTATATACTATATGATACAATATCGAATAAAAGTGGTCCTCGACAATCTTCGTAAAGCATTTCCTGAAAAAAGTGAAGAAGAAATTAAAGATATTTCCAAACGATTCTACCGTCATTTTTGTGATATCATTTTTGAATCCCTTAAAACTTTAACCATTACCAAAAAAGAAGCTAAAAACAGATTAAGTCTCGAAAATCCTGAAATTCTTACGGGTTTTCTAGAAAATGGTAGAAGTATTCTATTATATACGGCTCACCAAGGAAATTGGGAGTTGCTTGTTTATTTACCTTTGATATTGACTTATCCATCCAATACGTTTTACCGTCCCCTAAACAATCGTTATTTCAATGGACTTCTTCTTCTAATACGGGAGAGGTTCGGAGTAACTTGTGTTGAGGAGTTCAAAGGATATCGGACAATAATTGCACAAAACAATAATCCAGTGCCAGTAATGAATTGTATCATTGGTGACCAAAGCCCAAGAAGGAAAAGTGCCATCCACTGGTGTAATTTTTTCAATAGGAAAACCGCATTCTACCTTGGTGCTAACACCATTTCAATGAAAACTAATAATGTTGTTCTCTTTCCAAGATTCACCAAAATAAAGAGGGGGTACTATCAACTCTGTTTTGATTTGATCGAGGAATTTCCATCACATTCGGAAGGATATAACATTGTAGTTGAATACGCGAGATGTTTAGAAAACACCATTACCCAATCCCCGGAAATGTGGCTTTGGAGTCATAGGAGATGGAAGCTAAGTGAGGCTTAAATGGAGGATAAAACCCTTATTAAATAATATTGCCATTAGATTAGAAGAAAGTCCAATGGTAAAGAAACAATGTCAACAAACTCATTAAACTTTAAAACTTAGACGAAATGGAAAAAATAATTTGGATTGTAATGGCGTTCATTGCGGGATCATTTCTCCCCATACAATCTGGTATGAATAACAAACTGGCTAAAGCGGGTGGTAGCCCTGTCCATGCCTCAATGATATCATTTGCCATTGGTTTATTGGCATTGGTAATCTATATTATTTTAACTTCTCAAAATGTATCTTGGAGAGGAATAAAAGACGCCCCAACTTATGCTTGGATAGGCGGAATATTGGGAGCTTTTTATGTTACAATTATTGTACTAGCCTTTCCTAAGATAGGACCTGGTTTAACATTTGGGTTAGTAGTTTCCGGACAGTTGCTTATATCCATGTTGATGGAACACTTTCAAATAATGGGAGCCCAACAAATATCAATCAGTATTGGCAGAGTTATGGGTATACTATTAATCATTGTGGGAGTAATAATTATGAAGAATTTTTGAGATGACATTTCCTCTGACAAATTATAAAAATAATAGGAGAGAAAGTTTATATTCAATGTTTGAAGATTGTTAAAGCCTTCTTTAAGTTATCTAGTTATGGATTAACTCAAGATAAATTAATTTAAAAAGAATGAATAATCAATTCAAAGAGATACATCAAGTTATTTCAAGTTACATTGAAATTAATAATGAAGAATGGATTTCCTATTCTTCT